>JAHFAF010000060.1:0-572 GCA_023250715.1 Pseudobdellovibrionaceae bacterium
GGCCTTTTTCTCTCGGTTGGATGGAATCCCCGATCAGTATCGGCTTGGAGTTACGAACCACGCGGCAGGAAAACTCCTCCCCGCGGATAGTCCTTACATTTTGGAAAAAAAGAATGGCGTAGGCACGCCTGAAGAGCGGGCCAATATTTTTAGGACCATGCTTGCGAACACTTTAAATCTTCGTACCAGCGCAGTCGATCAGGGACTGTTGAGCGGCCTGTTAGCGGTGAACCAACTTCAGCCTCGCGCGAATGTTCCTCTAGTTATCGTGTTTATCTCTGACTCGGACGATCATTCTTCGCTTCCCGTAGGCGAGACAGACGCGATTGATTATTACAAGCGTGCTTACTTGAGCACGAAGGGAAACCAGGCGGATTTGCTCCGTGTTTATTCAATCAACCTGGTAAGCCCGAGAAACTCTTCGAATCGCTGCACGGCCGTTTCGAATAACGATATCGATAATGGCGGTTTTCAGGATCGTTACTTCAGATTCGCCAACATCTTCGGTGCGAGTAATGTGACAGCGGACCTTTGCGGCTCTTTCTCTTCTCTCATCGACCTGAGTGGCTTAC
>JAHFAF010000060.1:582-16179 GCA_023250715.1 Pseudobdellovibrionaceae bacterium
TCGTCGTATCCGTTGTCCCTAAGGGCGGCGACAGAGTGGAAGCCCCCTTCAGCTTTGACACTTCGACGAACGAAGTCGTCTTCGCGATCGCGCCGCCTGAGGGCAGCTCAATCACCGTTACTTTTGACGTTAAGTAATATCGTTTAGGCAGTAGCTTCCAGTTCATTCACATGGCGGAAGCTTTCCGCGACGGCAGCACTCATGGTGCGGGCATATTTTACAGGCAAGGGCTCTTGGAGAAGAGAACCGGGCTTTAAAAATTCGAAAATTTCGCTGTAGTTCTTATGTTCGCCCAAGCCCGTGCGGCGGGTGATGTGCCATGGGCGGACATCGCGGTGAGAATGCACGCCAATGGCGCCCAAGAGTTCCGCGACACTTCTTACTGTTTCTGTTTGGAAATTAGCAACACGTATCGCTTTGTCTTCGACGACAAGACCTCGCACCAGATCGGGGTTTTGAGTGGCGACACCTGTGGGGCAGTGGTTCGAATTGCAGCGAAGTGCCTGAATGCAGCCCAAGGCCATCATCATGGCGCGTGCGGAATTCACCATGTCGGCACCGAGCGCGAATTTTGTGATCATATCGAAGCCACTAATGGTGCGGCCGCTTGCGATAATCCGTATACGGTCACGCAAGTTGAATCCCACTAAAGCGTTGTGCACGTAGGTGAGCCCTTCCTTCAACGGAAAGCCAACGTAGTTTGAGAATTCCAAAGGTGCTGCGCCCGTTCCCCCCTCGCCGCCGTCCACGGTAATGAAGTCCGGTGTGATGCCCGTTTTCAGCATGGCCTTGCAGATGGCGATGAACTCGCGGCGCTTACCGATGCAAAGTTTGAAGCCGACGGGCTTTCCGCCGGAGAGGTGCCTCAGCTTCGCCACGAATTCCAGAAGGCCTATGGGAGTGGAGAAGGCGGAATGAGCGGGGGGAGATAAAACATCCTTTCCCATTTCCACGCCACGAATCGCCGCAATTTCTTCCGTCACTTTCGCCGCAGGGAGAATGCCGCCGTGACTAGGCTTGGCGCCTTGGGAAAGCTTAATTTCGATCATTTTTACGTTGGATTTAATTGCGCGCTTCGAAAACTCGTCTTCCGAAAATTTACCATCCGGAGTGCGAGCGCTGAAATACCCGGTCCCTATTTGCCAGATAATATCTCCCCCAGGTTGAAGGTGATAGGGGCTCAAGCCTCCTTCGCCGGTATTATGGGCAAAGCCTCCCATTCTGGCGCCACCGTTTAGCGCAAGCACGGCATTCTTACTGAGAGACCCGTAGCTCATCGCTGATACATTCAGCACGCTAGCGTTGTAGGGTTGTTTACAGTCGGGACCTCCTACCAAAACACGAAGAGATTTAGGATCCACGTGCGTGGGCGCCAATGAATGTGTGACCCACTCGTAGCCCGCTTCCTCGACATTCTTCTGCGTCCCAAAGGGAAGAGTATCGAGCTGTTTTTTACTCCGCTGATAAACGATCGATCGCTGCTCGCGGCTGAAGGGAACACCATCGGAGTTGGATTCCACAAAATATTGATTTATCTCCGGACGGATCGCCTCGAATATGTAGCGGAAGTGGCCGATGACCGGAAAATTTCTGCGAATGGAGTGTCGAGATTGAAAGATATCCATGAGCCCGAGAAGAATAATTGGGCCTAGGATTACCGAGAGTCCATAGAACCAGGGACTCAAGAATCGGCCAGCGGCCAACGTGACAAAGGTCAAGGTGAAAGACACAGCGAAGAATTCTTTGCGCATTTCTTAATTCTATCACCCTGTCTTTGCGAGGGCGAAGCCCGAAGCAATCTTGTTGTATTGAGCTGAATCGATGAGACAGAAGCTCCGGCCGCTTACAGGCAGCCCATTTGGGTGCAGGCAATCACGCCGCCGGACTGGCAGCTGCAGGAATTGCAGCTATCTGGGGAGGGAGTGCGCTCGCCCGTCGCGTAAGTGACTCCATTGTAGGAACAGGAACCCCCGCGGGAGATTTGAGGAGAAGCACCAGAGCCCGGCTGGCCCGCTCGGCCGCAAGCAGCGAGGGCAAGTACCAGGAAAACCATTGTGATTAAGTGCTTCACACCTCATAAGAGTGCAACGCCCAAGCCAGGCTGGGCGTGCCTACCAAAATGTGAATTTCGTCGCTATTTAGATCGGCTGTCTAAGAATTAGACAGTGAGGAGAGCCTGAGCTGATGCAGGGCCTTCACCCAGCTGGAAAGGTTGGGAAGTATTTCATACTCGATCGTATCGGCGGCAGCCTCGAAACTCTTCGAAAGGTGTGACTTGCCGAGGCTTTCGAGGCTTTTATTGAATTGACGCTCGATTTGACTCAGGGTGATTCCATCCACCATGAATTGATCGAAATTCAGGGAGCGAACACCCCGCGCGACGAGGATGTTCTCGATAAATTGCTCGAGCCCTTCGAGGCACTGACCTAGAAAGCGTTCGGCGGGCTGTGTGTTGCGATCGAAGCAAAGCTCTGCCGCCTTGAGAAGGCTTCGTTGAAGGCGCTCTATTGTGTAGGTCGCTTGTTCAATTCCGCGCGTGCCCCAGGTCTCCCGATCGGCGGTGTGGATCTGCACCTCTTTGATTTCACCGATCAGCTGCTTCAAGGTTTGATTGCGCAGTGATTTGGGCAAATAGCGTCCGTCGAGGAGAATCTCTTTGATGACTCGATTCGGAGGCAACTGTGCTGAAAGAGCTTGGACGAAATCGTCCATGCGCCCGCCCGATTCTAAAATGACGTCCGACGTCTGATCATCGATGAGAACTCGTGTCATCATTTCTCCCCTAGGCCGGCAGGTGCCTGTTGTGATTGATTTGATCTCGAAGGCCCTTTGCTCTGGCGTGTTTCGGATCGTGAATAAGGAGTGCAGTGATCTCTCTCTCGCACCCAAGCCAGTCGCTCTCCCGGAACAGTAAAACAGCAAGGGCGTAGCGCACTTCCACCTGGCGTGGTTCCTTTTGCAAAAATCGTCTGATTCGATCTTTCACCGAAGTGATGTCATCTTCGTCTGCGTAAAGGCGAATGAGCTGAAAGAGGGCAACGATGTTTTGACTGTCGAGATCCAGGGTGATTTCGAATTCGTTTCGCGCGGTCGTGAGGTCGTGCTTTGCAATGGCTACGAGTCCTAGGCCGCAATGACCACGTGCGCTTTGCGAGTTTAGTTTTAGGGCCATGGTGAAATAGGCGAGGGCAATGTCGGGGTGCTGGCGTTGAAGTTCGAGCGTGCCCAGATTTACATGAATCGTGTCGGAGCTAGGTTCTATTTTCAGAGCCTGGTGATAGAGGGACCAAGCGGCATCGTAATGCTGGGCACGGGTCTCGCAATTTCCCATCTCGCGAAAGAGCTCGGCTTGACTCGTTAGCGGAAGGCAACTCGGATCTGTTATTTTTCTCATTTCGCCGAGCGCTTCGTTGTCTTTCCCCTCTAGGATGAGGCATCTGCCCACCCAGAGATTGGCTTCCGGCGCGCCGGAGATTTCAACTAGGGCTTTGAAACATTTTTTTGCACTTGTCGTATCGCCTAGATCTAAGAAGCATTGGCCGAGACCCTTCAGGGCCTGTTCGTCGCGGATGTTGACCTTTAGAAGGTAGGAGTAAATGTTTCTAGCGAGGAGAAAATCGTGATCTACAAGGAGAAGCTCGGCGCTCTTTAGCAGGTAGGTCCGGTTTTCTGGAGTGGTGGGAACAGTCTCAGTTTTTACGGGTAGAATTTCGGGCTTATTCTTGATTCGAACGAGGAAGGTCCGTGTGGAAATGTCGGTGGGTTCGGATTCGGGCGGAACTTCTCTAATCTTTATCTCTTCGGCATCGGCCAAGAGATCAAAGAACGGAGAGCCCGGGGTGGGGTGCGTCGCTAGAGTTTTTTGCATGGCGGTAGATTCTAAGAGAGCAAGCCCCATGCCATGCAGATCGGAAAATCAGTGCGGGGCGAAAAGAGAACAGCGTCAACCCGCCTACGCACCGCCATTTCCTTGACGCTTCAACTGTCACTAGACTTGTTTACGGGGAGTGGCCTTTTCCGGCGTGGGGCCTTCGAAGGAATTGAGCTGTTGGGTAGTTTCGAGAGTCCTTTTCAATTCTTTGATGGTATCGGTCTTCATTTCGTCGATTTTCTGGATGAGCTCGAGATCCTGGGCGACGATTTTGCGTGCGATACTCGCTCGAGAGTCGAGCAGCCCCTTTACTTGGGGACGGTAGAGTTTTGTTTGGGCGTCGTCCAGTTCGAGATCCTCTAGAAGGTTAGAAATCTTAAAATCGAAGGAACGAATGATGTTCAATATCCTTTCTCGGTTATCTACAAAAAACTCGACGTCATCCCAACGTTCTTGGGTCGCCTGAGCTAGAAACTTCGCGGTTACGTTATAGAACTTTTCATAATATTGGTTCTTGAGCTCGAGATAGTGGATAACCTCTTCCATGTTTTTTTCTCCCCGGTTCTCGTGTGCACTACTCTATTTCTCGGACTGAACTCTTTCTTTCTTGAGTGAGGCGATTGCTTGTTCCCACGCCTCGTTCAAAGTTTCGATAATCCCCAGCGCTTCTCTGAGCGGTTTCACCTCTTTATCAAGGCAACCTTGCAGCAAGCGCTCAGCGATAAACCCGTAGAGCATTTCCAAATTTTTAGCGATGTCTCCACCTACCTCGAAGTTTAACGTCGAACGGAGCTCATTCACGATCTCCTGTGTCTTGGTCACCATCTTATTCATTTGGATAAAATCTTTCGCTTCACCGGCCTCAATCGCCTGCTTTAAGAAACGCATGGCGCCTCCATACATCATGAGCAAGATCGTCTCGCGATTTGCCGTCATGAGATCGGTGCGGCGGTAATTATCGAGCGGATTTTTCATTTAAGCGGAAACCCTCCTCCTCCGCCACCGAGTTGGGCCGCCATCGACATGCCTTGGCCCTGAATGGAGTTGATCGCATCCTGTGCGCGGATGAGCTTCTGCTTAAGCGCCTCCGTTTTACGCTCCACTATCTTTTCCTTGGACTGAATTTCCTTGTCGATCCGATCGGAACGGTCATTCAAGGACTTGCGTTGGGAAGAAAGAAGAGTGTCTTGCGAACCGGTAATAGTTGAAAGGCTTCTCGCGAGACGGGTAGCTACCCCAGTAGTAATCCCATCTCCCCCCAAAAGATCCGCCACTTCCTCGAAATGATTCTTCAACGCGTGTTCGAGTCTTTCTTGCTCGAAGGTCAGCGTACCGTTCTTGTTAAACTGGACTCCGATGTCGCCTAGCACACGAATGGTACGATCTCCTCCATTTATTGAAATTCCCTGTAGGGCTTCCCGAAGGCGATATTCCGCAGTGCGAATGCCGTAATCGCCGCCCAAGGTTTTCGAAGTGTCGGATTTCTCATTCAAACTGTTTTGGCTCTGAATGAAGGTGAAGACCTGATTCAAATTATCCACCAGACTCTTTACCTTGCCACTTGTCTTGGGCGTGTCTTGATCGATGTTCAGGGTAACCGGGCCTTCGGAAAGCCCTCGCAGGTTAACCGTGACTCCCTCGATCAGATCTTTCACCTCGTTCGTCGGGGACTCGATTTCCAGCCCCTGATAGCGAACCTTCGCGTTTACGGCAGATTTTTCTCTATCGATAAAAAAGTCCTCGTCTCCGTCAATAAAGTAGAACTCCGGATACTCTACCGAATTCTCGGCACCCATGCCCTCGCCTGTGAGCATGAGACGGTAGGGGTTTTCGGGATCAGATCTATCGCTGATGACCGATGCTCTAAGACCAATTCTCGCGCTATTGATCACGCGAACTAATCCATCCAAGGTGGCGCTGTCGTTGTCGATGAAGACTTCGCGGTCCTCTCCATTTGCGAGAGTGATGGAGAGATAACCCGTCCCAATTTTTGTCTCATTTCTATCGGCAAAACCGTTGGAGAGAGCAGAGGCGGGAGTGGCGAGTTGCAGGACTTCTAGATTGTGGGAACCTGGTATAGCCTTTCCTTTTTCTGCTATTCCGGTGACGGATCTATCGTTACTACTATTGACAAGAAGCTCGAGCAAACGGTTTCCGCTGGCAATTTCAGGAAGAATCTTTTTTACGCCGTCCACTTTTCCGATGACGTCATTCAACAAGCCAAGGCGCGACTGTACCGTTTCCTTTTTAGCTTGAAGTGAATCAATCGGCTTTCGTTCCATCTGGATCGCTTTTTGAAATGCGACCTGAAAGTCCGGACTGAGACCCTGAATTGGTTCAATGGAAGGGCCTGGCACTGGCTCTCCAAATCTATTGTTGGGATTAATTAGTCGGAAATAGGAAAGATCTACTTACTTAATTATAAAAGATACGCGCTAGTGAGGCAATGTGATCAAGCCTGTCGATTCAATTTTTTTTCGTCGACAACCTTGCTGGAAGCGGCTTTGGGGCGTTTGACCTGTCGGGAAAATGTCGCTACAGCGACTGCTTTCGAGGTGGGGGGAGGGGCCATGAGCTCGATTACTGTTTTACTGTCAAGCAATTGACTTTCTGCAGGGGTAACTTCTTCGGGCGACTCTTCCTTTCTTGTTTCTGTAGCAATTGGAAGCTCGGCCTTTTTTTCTTCCTGCTTTCCTTTCCTAGAGCCCGGTTGTCGACGGCTCTCGCCGTCACGGGTCTCCGAGGAAGCGTTCACCAGTGCGGTAGCGTTAGGAGGGATGAGCTTCACGTCCATACCTTACTTTTCGGTACTCTTGAATCCCTTCATGAGATCCTTCGTTACGCTCAGGAGGATGGATCTAAAAGCTTCAGCGCTGCGCGAGGGATCTGGTTTGCTTGCGTCAAGACTGCAACTGCCGCCCTCTGTATCAGTTGCGATCGCATAAGGTTTGAAGTTTCTTGCGCATAGTCCGTGTCATGAATGCGAGAGTGGGCTTCCGTCAAATTCTCCTCGTAGACCGCCAAGAAATTGGTGAGTGAGTGGAGTGTCCCTTGAATGGCGCCGAGCTGTGCTCGCGGCATTTGCACGCGTCGTTGGGCTTCGTCGAGAGAAGCCAGAGCTTCCATGGCAGAGTCCTGATCCTCTATCGAAAGACCATCGACTCCGAGGGTAGCGGCCCGCACATCGACTTGCCCCGCTTGATAATGAAGACGGTCCACCTCTTCGTTCTCGATTCCTACTTGAAAGACCATGTCTCGCTGGGTGCCGTTCAAAAGTTTCACACCTAAGTAGCGAGTGCTCTCCGCCATGCGATCGATTTGGGATGCAAGCTCTGTCACTTCGGTCTGCATCAAGCCTCTTTCCACATCGCTAACAGAATCACTGCTTGATTGAATGGCGAGCTCCCGCATTCGAAGCAACGATCCGTCGAGTTCGTTCAATCCGCCTTCCGCTACTTGAATAACCGAGGTAGCATCCAAAACGTTTCGTTGCGCCTGTTGGAGGCTACGAATTTTTCCGTTGAGATTCGCCGAAAGAGCGCTTCCCGCCGGATCTTCGTAGGAATGGTTGATGCGTTTGCCGGAAGCTAGTCGCTCCATGGCTCTGCGCATATTTTGCTCGGAAGTTTCTAGACTCCGAGCAATGGCTAGCTCGGTGGCATTCGTCACCAAAGAGATGGGCATAAGTTCTCCAGTTGGGGACACCCAGTGGCTCCCCAGTTAAGAGTGCGCTGCGCCTATTATGCGAAGCGTTATGTTTCCTGTCTCTTTTATCGGCGGTGCGTTAGAAGACATTTAGAGATTTTTGCAGTGCATCAAAAAGAACGATTCCATATTCCTGTCCTACTCAAAGAAGTAATTGAATATATTAAACTATTTGAGGGTGGCGTTTATGCCGATTTAACCTTCGGAGAGGGGGGGCATACGGAGGAATTGCTGCGTGGTGGCGCAAAACGGGTAGATGCCTGCGATAGGGATAGGGCGACTCTAGAGAGGTACCGAGAAGGCGGCGAGTTCCGCTCTGACCCCCGGCTTACCCTGTCTCACCAGCCGTTTTCTCAGTGGGCCGAAGTTTGCCCCCCTTATCTTTATGATGGGATTTTGGTCGATCTCGGTGTCAGTACCCGCCAGCTCCTAACTCCCGAAAGAGGCTTTTCCTTTGCCGATTCTGGGCCCCTAGATATGAGAATGGATCCCGATCGCGAAGTGTCCCTTTTGGAAAAGTTGGAAGAGGTAACCGAGAAAGGGCTCGCGAAGGTGCTGGAAGATAACACGGATCTTTTTCCCGCGGTTCCCATTGCGCGAGCTATTAAAGACGCCGTTCGGCGAAGGGAACTTAAGACTACAGCCGATTTGATTCACGTGCTCGGAGGCAAGGCTGGGAAACGACACCCAGCGACTGTCATTTTTTTGGCGCTTCGAATGTGGGTAAATGATGAGTTGGGTGAGGTTGAGAAAACGTTTCCGAAACTCATTTCCTTCCTCAAGCCTGGCGGGCGGCTCGTTGTGCTGACATTTCATTCGACAGAAGACCGCAAAGTAAAACAGGTTTTTAAGATGCTTGCCGGAAAATGCGTTTGCCCACCGGAGTCCCGTCGGTGCGATTGCCCCAGAGTGAAACTCGTGGAAGAGGTACTCAAAAAGCCCCTTGACCCGTCGCGCGAAGAGATGCGCCGGAATCCTCGCTCTCGAAGTGCGAAGCTCCGCTGTGTCGCTCGATCGGTTCTCTAAAAAAAATTAGGAATTCGCTCTAACGCTCCATGGCCACAAATTAAAACGGTAGAGGGCGCTCGATCCTTGGAGTCCCCAAGCGTTGATAATTTGACGCTTCGACGATAAAATAAAGAAAGTTCAAACCATTTCACGAATCTAATCTCCCAAAACCCTATGGGCCTATTGACCTGCGATCGGCGCGAGCTCTTGCTATGGTTTATTCTGACGGCGTTCGCCGCCGTTGGAATGATCTGGGTTCGTACTGCCACGATCAAAGACACTTATGTTTACGTTCAGCAGGAACGCGAGCTCAGAACTCTTCAGCAGGAAATTCAAGCGGCCCGGGTCCAATGGCTCAAAATGACTTCGCCGAAACGGCTAGAGGCCGTGGCAAAACACCTGGGGCTAGTTCCCCCCAAAGTGGAGCAAATTCTAAGATATGAGCCGGAAAATACTCCCCAGCGCTCCCTACCCTGAACCGCCGAAATCAGGAGGAGAGAATTTCAATCCCCAATGGATCCGCTTTCGTTTGGGGTTCGTCTACATGCTCGTGGTTTTCTATTTTGCATTCATTGCGTTTCGGCTCGTTCAGCTACAGGTACTTGTAAATCCGGAACTTGAATCCCTGGCACAAAAACAATTTCAGAAAGTGGGAACCACATCGCCCCATCGCCTAGCAATTTACGATCGCAATCGCGAAGAGCTTGCCGTGAGTCTTTCCGCGAGCTCCATCTTCGCGCGGCCGAGACTCGTCCGAAGTAAGTTCAAGGTGGCGACCGCACTCGCGGATATTCTTGGGGGAAATACCCAAAAATGGCTGAAGCGACTGGATACCTCCAAGCCTTTCGTTTGGATTCAGCGGCAGGTAGATGAAGACAAGGCTCACGAGATTTCTCGCAGGCGCCTTTCCGGGATCTTCATCGAGACTGAAAATAAGCGAATGTACCCGAATGGTCCGCTCGCGGCCCCCGTCCTGGGATTTACGGATATCGACGGTAACGGTATCTCGGGTCTTGAGCTGACTCTAAATGAAGAGCTTCTAAGGAAGGGAACTCAATTCCCGATTGCGCGAGACGGAAAAGGGAAAACGTCCTATCTTGGGTCGAAATATTTCCGCGAAGATGATGGGAAAACTGGAGTCTACGTCACGCTTGATCGCAGGCTTCAGCACGCGTTAGAAGAGGAACTGGAACGCGCACAGGAAGAGACGGGGGCAAAGTCCGTGATGGCGGCGGTAATGGACCCATTCACGGGTGAGATCTTTGCGATGGGGCAGCGCCCTGGTTTCGATCCCAATCATTCTTACGATTTTCCTCCGGAAAGATTCCTCAACCCGTTTCTCTCGCATCTCTACGAACCTGGATCGACGATAAAGGTCCTAATGGCTTCCGAGGCGATTCAGCAGGGTGTGCTCCACGCCCACAGCCTCTTGGACTGCGAACACGGGCATATGTCCTTCGGCAAAGTAAAAATCGGGGAGGCGGAGTCGGATCACCAGTACGGGCTCTTGCCTCTGGATAAAGTAATCCAATACTCGAGCAATATAGGTGCCGTGAAAGTTGCGCAAGCCTTGGGTACCGATCGTGTGCGCGCGACGCTAGATAAATTCGGTCTCACACAAAAAACCGGGATCAATTTACCTGGGGAAGTGTTCCTGTCCCCTAGGGCAGACAGCTATTGGCGCCCCATCTTCTTGGCGACTGTAGGATTCGGTCAGGGAATCTCCGTAACGCCCTTACAGATGATGGCCGCATACGCTCCCTTCGCAAATGGCGGGTACCTCGTGCGGCCGCGTATCCTATTGAGAGAAAATGTTTCTCCCGAACGCCTGGAAGTGCGACGAGTTCTTTCTCCGGCGACTGTTCAAACGATGCGACAAATGCTCTTGCAAGTAACGGAAGGAAAAGGCGGGACGGGGGAAAAGGCCCGGATTCCCAATATTCGAGTCGCGGGGAAGACGGGCACTGCGCAGAAATACGAGGCGGGTGTGGGGTACAACAGCCAAAAGTATTTTTCTTCTTTCATCGGTTTTCTGCCAGCGAATCAGCCTGAGCTCTTGGTTGCGGTCTTTGTCGATGAGCCCGGCAAGCCCTACTACGCCTCTCAAGTTGCTGCACCTCTATTTCAGCGAGTGGCCGAGCGTGCGCTTCAAATTTTAGATCGTTTGCCGAAGCGATCGATTGCACAAACGGATGCTAATACCGCTCCGATGATTCCAGCACAGACTCCCCTGCCTAACATGGAGGAAACGAGTGTTGGAAAATGGAAGATGCCGAACCTTACGGGGCTGGGCTTAAGAGAAGCACTCCGTCTGATAGGAAAAGAGCTTGAGAATGTGAGTGTAAGCGGCAACGGGTACCTGCAATTGCAAACACCAGCGCCTGGGGCCGTCGTGGATTCTCGGACTCCGGTTGTTTTACAATTCTCACCTTCGGGCTAATATTAACTATGCTTCGAGTGAAAATGCCGCGTTTTTGGTTGGGGGCCCTGTTATTGGGTGCCCTCATGTCCACGCTCTACGGCTGGGAGTTTGTAAAAAACGTCCGGCTCATTTTCTTTACTCACCAACGCATCGACGCTCTGGTGGTGTCTCGAAAAGAGGATCAAGGCTATTGCGAGATCGGTTACCGCTATGAGCTCGACGGCCAGAGCATATACCACGAGCGACTTTATCGATTTCCCGAGACAATCTTCATTAAGAATTTGGGGGAGGGGGAAAAAATTCGATTGATCCGTGGCGCGGTCACGGAAATTCCTCTTTCCCTGGTACGCTTTGAAATTTTTTCCTCCCTTGGTCTACTGATTCTTGCTCTTCTTCTGATGATTCGCTCCCTTGTCGAGATAAAGCTTGCTCGTGGACAAAGGGCAGCACAAAAGTTATCTCGTACCTCGTGAAGGATTTATCGTCAGTCTTTCCTGGAATGCCCCCCATTGCAGGTCTCACCTCCGACTCGCGCGAAGTACTGCCGGGATTCGCCTATTTTGCCATTCCAGGTACCCGTTTGGATGGGCATTCTTTCATCCCTCAGGCGATTGAAAAAGGTGCCGCTACGATTGTGGCTGAGAAAGTAGTGGTGGGACTTACGGTTCCCTTAATTCGAGTCCCTTCCTCTCGTCGTGCTTTGGCCGAGGCGGCGGCATTCTGGTATGGGGAGCCGACTAAGGATTTGAATGTCGTAGGAATCACGGGAACGAACGGGAAGACGACGACGAGCTACCTCTTGCGCCAGGTCTGGGAAGCCTTGGGAATTTCGAGTGGTCTCATCGGGACCATTGAATGCTGGGTAGGAGATACCCGGGAATCTTCCACACTCACCACCCCGGATCCGATGACAGTCCAAAGGCTATTCTCTGATATGAAAGCCGCCCAAGTTTCCGTGGCCGCAATGGAAGTCACGTCGATTGCTTTGGATCAATGCCGGGCCCACGGCACAAAATTTCGCGTCGGCGTGTTCACCAACCTAACGCACGATCATCTCGACTACCATTTCGACATGGCGTCTTACTATGCCGCGAAGCTGAAGCTCTTTACAGATTTTCCGCTTCAGGCTGCCGTTATCAATATAGACGATCCCTATGGGCAGCGACTTGCGAAGGAGGAGATTTCGGGCAAGGTCCTCACTTTTGCCCTGGATCGCACGGCCGATTTTTCCGCCCGTTCTATTCGCTTGGAAAAATCGGGAATTTTCGCCGAAATAGAAACACCTGAGGGTGCAATGCGGCTGGTATCGCCTCTTATCGGGCGCCACAATCTTTCGAATTGCTTCTCCGCTCTGGGCGCACTTTATGCCCTGGGAGTTCCCCTCAATCGCGCGATCGAGGCATTGAAATTCGCACCCGGGGCTCCGGGGCGACTGGAGAGGGTCGCAATTCCAAAGAATCAGCCCCATGTTTTCGTCGATTACGCGCATACTCCCGATGCTCTCGAGAATGTGTTGGGTGCGCTTGCGACATTTCGTCGTAATCAACCGGGAAGACTCATCACCGTTTTCGGCTGTGGAGGTGATAGGGACAAAGCGAAGCGGTCGAGAATGGCGCAAATCGCCTCTCGATTCAGCGATGTCACCATTGCTACTTCCGATAATCCCCGTACCGAGAACCCGGACGCCATTCTCAATGATATCGAGGCAGGCATCGATAATGAGAAGACGGAGTACCACCGCGAAATCAATCGACGCGCGGCAATTCACCTCGCGCTAGAACTGGGAAAGCCGGAGGACATTATTCTTGTGGCAGGCAAGGGGCACGAGACTCATCAGATCTTGGGGCGAGAAGAATTCCCTTTTGACGATCGCGTCGTCGTCCGCGACTATTATGAAATTGCGAGCCCGAAGGGCGTGGCAACCCCGTTGAAATAGATACTGCGACGAGATGGCTTCGCTGCGCTCGCCAATTCGGCGTATAGGGGGCCTTTTGTATTCTTGGGTGCGTCTTAACCAAATTCGCGAGTGGTGTAAGGGGACGGAGGCCGGCCGTTGGGCGGATATTTCTGTCCAGTCCCTTTGCACGGATTCTCGATTACTCAAAGCTGGAGACGTTTTTCTCGCGTTGAAAGGGGATTCCTTCGATGGCCACAATTTTGTCGAAACAGCGGTCAAACTAGGTGCCGCTGCCGTCGTTACTGAAAGACCTTACCCAGTCTCCGTTCCTTGCCTCGTAGTTAAAAATACTCTGCATGCTTTGGTGGAGCTGGGCCGCGCCTTGAGAGATGAGTTTACCGGACCGGTCTTCGCCATTACGGGGAGTGCCGGGAAATCGTCGACAAAAGAGATGTTGGCAACCCTTCTGGGCCCGCACACCGTGGCCTCCCCCGCCAGTTTCAATAACCTCATGGGAGTGTCTCGTACCCTTTGTTTGGTAAAGGATGACACCCGCCAACTCATTTTGGAAATGGGCATGAATCACTTGCAGGAAATAGACGAGCTTTGCGAAAGTTTCCGCCCCATTGCGGGTCTCATCACCAATATTGGTGACGCTCATATTGGAAAACTGGGAGGGAAACAAGGGGTCTATCAGGCGAAAAAGGAGCTTTTTGATTACCTCGCCCGGCCAGGTAGCGGGACGATCGGGGTCGCTCTCAATATTGACGATGGGCTTATCGAGAAAGCGTATCAAGAGGCGTTTCGCACGCCAGTCCCCGTCGTGACTTACTCTTGCGAGGGGAAAGAGGCCAGCGTTAAATTGACCTCGCGTAAGCTCCACCCCGATACCGGGGCACTTACTCTTACTCTAGAGGTTCACGGGGAAGAATATTCCTTCGCTCTCCCTTTATTCGGATTGCACCAGGGGCAGAACGTGGTGGCCGCTATTGCGGCAGCTCTCGTCTTGGGTAGGCCCTTTGAAGAGTTTCGCGAGCGGGTGAATTCCATTCGGGCCGCGTCCCACCGAGGAGAAGTGAAGCCGCTCAAGGACAATCGGGTACTTCTCGATGAGAGCTATAATTCGAATCCGACGGCACTTCGATCTTCATTGGAGAGTCTTGCCGAGCTAAACCCATTGCGCCGCCGGGTGCTGGTCATCGGGGAGATGTTCGAGCTGGGGGAGTTTTCCGAAAGGCTTCATGGCGAAGTCGGCACCTTTTTGGCGGACCTTCTCAAGAAACGCGGTTCACCCTTTATTTTGGCGGGCGTCGGAAAGAACATTACCCCTCTTCTGGAACCCGTGCGCAAAGCCTTTCCGAAAGTTACGGTTCAGGCCTTTTCATCCCACCAGGAAGCCACTCCTTGGGTGCAGTCACAGCTCCAATCGGGAGACGTCTTATTCGTGAAAGGCTCCCGAGGTGTCGAACTCGACAAGCTCGTGGCAAGGCTGGAATAACACCTTGCAATGCATAAGCCTTGTCTTCAGGGAATCAGTATTACCTTATTTATTTCAATATGTTATAAATTTCGGGTTGCTCATCTGAAACCTTTTAGTTAAACCACAGGCCGGGAGAAGAGCTTGTTATACCACTTGTTGTACCCGCTTCACGTGTCCTTTCACGGGTTTAACGTCTTTCGATATATTACTTTTCGAGCTCTTTGCGCGGGGTTGACGGCTTTGATATTGAGCCTGGTTTTGGGCCCGTACTTCATTAAGCTGCTGGCGAAAAACCAGTATGGCCAAGCGGTACGTGGTGATGGCCCTCAGTCTCATTTGAAAAAGTCGGGAACACCGACAATGGGCGGGATTCTTATCCTGGCCACGGTCGTGATTTCGACTTTGTTATGGGCCGATTTGGGGAACCCCTGGATCTGGCTCGTGCTGTCCATCACACTAGCCTTCGGATTCATCGGTTGGCTCGACGATTTTAAGAAGATTAAGGAGAAGAACTCCAAGGGGATTTCGGAGAGGACGAAGATGGGGCTTATGACTGCCGTAACGGTAGTCGCGGTTTACCTCATCTTCGAGGTGTTTGAGTTGGATACGATGTTACATGTTCCCTTTATCCGATCGTTTACGTTCGATCTGAAGTGGTTTTACTTCGTTTTCGGATGGCTTGTGATTGTGGGTACCTCAAACGCCGTGAATTTGACGGATGGTTTGGATGGCCTTGCGATTGGCCCCATTGTGAGTACCTCGCTGACGTTCGGAGTGCTTGCGTATCTCGCCGGCCATGTGCGGCTCGCAGATTACTTGTTCATTCCCTATGTGCGTGATGCCGGTGAGCTTGCGATTTTTTGCATGACTATAGTTTGCTCAGGCATGGGCTTTCTGTGGTTCAATACGTATCCGGCGCAAGTTTTCATGGGGGATGTGGGCGCGTTGGCGCTCGGTGCGGCCCTGGGTACCGTGGCACTGGTCACGAAGAATGAGATTTTGTTGGCGTTAGTGGGAGGCGTCTTTGTCGTCGAGGCGATCTCGGTACTGATTCAGCGGTACTTTTATAAGATGACGAAAAAGCGGGTTTTTAGGATGGCCCCGATCCATCATCATTTTGAGCTTTCGGGGTGGGCGGAGCCGCAAGTAACTGTGCGGTTCTGGATTATATCGTTTGTGCTGGCGCTGCTTGGACTTGCAACGCTGAAATTGAG
>JAHFAF010000372.1 GCA_023250715.1 Pseudobdellovibrionaceae bacterium
AGATGTACTTTCGCTTTAACGTAATTCCCCTCGCTTCGTTGCAAGTCTCCCAAGCGACGTAAGAACTGAACGCGAATTGGGGCTACGTTTTCGTAGGGCGCCTTATCCAAGAGGGAAAGCCCTCGGCGAAGCGCAGCTTCGGTGGAGGGGAAGGCTCCCTTAGAAAAAAAGGCGTCGGCCCGTTTGAGACACTGGGCCAACGCCTCAACTAGTTTTTGCGCGGAGTCTTTACTCACGAAGGAACAATTTAAACTGCATTTTCGCCGAAGTCAGCTGTGGCCCATCCGGCCTCTTTCACCCACCACAATTACTTAACAAATACCTGTTAAACTTAGTAAGTTACTGAAATTGCTGTACGTAAGTGAGGTGTCCGTGAAAAACCAACCAAAAGCCCAAAAATCCAGTAAGTCCGTCGAAAAGCCAGCACCCAAGTCTTCAGAAAACAAGGCACTGACAAAAGACGATCTAAAGAAAATCTCGGGCGGCAGAGCGGCTACTATGAATCACAACCAACCCAAACTCTAGTATTACAATCTCATTCGTTCGTTCAACTAACCATTTGGAGGACCCATGAAAAATCTCAGGAATACAAAAGACAAATTCTCTATCAAAGTTCCCGTTCAACCTGTCCAAGACCAGTCGCCCCAGCCCAAGAGCAAGAAGTTAACTTCTGACGAACTGAAAAAGATTTCGGGCGGAGGCGGCGTAAGAACCTGAGGTTTTTTCTGCCCTAAGGTAACCGAACAAGGAGCACCATGAAAAAGATGGAACTAATGAAAGAGAAACTCAGAGTAAAGGGCCGATTCCAGCCAAGCGCGCTCAAGAAACCCCTGCCGTCAGGCAAGAAGCTGACTGCGGATGATTTGAAGAAAATTTCAGGGGGGGGACTTACGAAAAATCATAATCAAACGCACGTTTGATTATGATTTCTACTCCCCCTGATTCGGAGGACCTAGGAAACGAGTCGAACAGACAAAAGAAAAATTCGCAGGAAAGGCCGGCCTTCAAAAAGAACTATTCTGGCGGAATTCCCTGCCAAGACCAACTCTAGCGTTTGGAGAACCCGCTCCGATTCATCTGTGTTTGCGAGCGCAGCGAAGCAATCTCGCCAAAGCTGGCATGTATCGATGATTCGATGAGATTGCTTTAAGTCACTTCGTGCCCTCGCAAATGCAAAATGCCGTTACAAGCGGATGCCGTACCTATCGTGATTTCGGAATGCTATAATTATTTTATGTCTGAACTGCCTTCTGTTGAATATCTCGAAAGTCCAGAGTTAAAGAAATTCACCCGTGAGATCCCAGCCGGGGAATATCTCTTCCGACAAGGTGAGTTCGGTAAGACCATGTTCATCATTTGCGATGGAACCGTCTGGTTGATTGCAGAGCGCGACGAAAGCGAACACGTTGCGGCGGTCCTCGAGAGAGGTCAATTTCTGGGTGAAAAGCCGGTCATGAGCGGCGAGGCCCATAAGAGATTGTTTTCGGCTCGAGCCAAAACGACCGTAACCGTTCTGGAGCTCGGCCTTGCTGATATAAATAAGATCGAGCAAACAACGCCGCTCATCATGCTCGAGTTACTGAAACGCATGTTCTGGCTTGCGGCGTCTCGGCTCGAACGTCAGAATCATCTGACACAACTTTTACGCTCTTCAGATGAAGCCACTCGATTTGTTCACCTCATCATTTGGCTTTCGCACAATTCTTCCAGAAAAGTGTCGGGTGGAATTGAGTTCATCATGACCCCAGACAGCATTCACCATTACACGGACATGCCTCGAGAAAGAGTCACCCTGAGCATCCAGGAGCTTGTACGGCGCAGTCTTATCAAGCCGGTCGTGGACAACTACTACTGGCTCAAGGACGAGAAAGCCCTAATAGCAGCGATCCCAGATCTCCGCGATTTTCTTCAATCCAAACAGGCCATCTCCGAAGGCCCCCCACGTCGTACCCGACTTTTTGGCCGCCCTTAATGTATAAAAACCAATAGCTTATACACGTCACAATCGCTGAACAGTGACATGCTAGTCTATGTTGAAACAATAGCGGTACGTAGGAGGGAATCAATGAAACGCCAACCTAAACAGTCGAAACCCAATGATTCCAATTTAAAACCGATCGCCAAGCCCGCAAAGAGTAAAGTCCTCAGCGACGTAGAATTGAAAAAAATCTCAGGCGGACGAGGATCTCCTATGAACCACAATCAGGCGCGATTCTAATATAGAAATTGCGAAAAAACCTGTCGCTCAAATTCGACCTTACGAGGAACTCATATGAATACCAAACTCCTAAATAAGAAACTAGATCTTAAGAATAAGCCGAAGCCTGTCACTCAACCTTCTGGCGCTAAGGTCCTTAACGAAGGTGAGTTGAAGAAAGTCAGTGGTGGAGGAACTATAAGAAACAGCCGATAAGGCGAACGGACTAATCCATCTGCCGAGCGGCGAGTTCGCTGAAGTACCCTTTTCGAGCCATGAGTTCGTCGTAGGTGCCTTCTTCGACGATTCTCCCCTCATTGAGGGCGATGATCCGGTGTGCATTTTTCACCGTTGATAAGCGGTGGGCAATCACAAGACGGGTGGCGCGCAACTTATCGATACTCTCAGACACTTGCTTTTGTGTTTCGTTATCGAGCGCGTTTGTAGCCTCATCGAAAAAAAGAATGCGCGGTCGATTTACGATGGCGCGTGCAATTAACAGGCGTTGCCGTTGCCCACCCGAAAACACTGTTCCCTCTTCATTCAGAACGGTGAACATGCCCATGGGCAGCCCTTGGATTTCTTTCTCTATCCCGGCAAATCGCGCCGCCTCCCAAGCCTGGTCCAGCGTAATGAGCCGAGCACCCGCGATATTGGTGAAGATGCTCCCACTGGCTAACCGGCTATATTGCATCACTACCCCTATCTGCCATCGGACTGTTGCGATATCCACCTGGGATAACTCGTACTCTCCATAATAGACGGATCCGATCTCTGGCTTTTCAAATCCTAATAGCAGACGAAGAATCGTCGACTTTCCAGATCCGGACGCCCCGACAAAGGCGACAAATTCACCCGGGTTAACTTGAAGAGAGACATCGTTCAGGATGAGCGGACCATCTTTCAAATATCGAAAGTGAATATGATTCAAAGTTAACTTCCCGCTTAATTCATGTGCCGGAGGTTTACGATCCTCAACTTCCGGGAGGGTCTCGATGATGGGTTTCAACCCTTCCACCTGCGGTACGACTTCCAGACACTCTATGAGGATTGTCCCCAACGAAACGGTTGCTGCGATGAACTGGGAGAACGCAACATTGAAAGCGATAAACTCTGCCGTACTTACGCTCCCGATGTGACCCACTACCCAACAAACCAATGCAAAAGACAAAACGGGTAAGGCCACCGTATAAACGCCCAAGACATTGCTAAGGTTCCTCGCACGATACTCCTGCTGGATCTTTTTATGAAAGATCTCCGACCAAATTGCGAAAAATCGAACTTCCGCGGCAGCGACACGAATCTTGGAAATCCCTTTCACCGCTTCAAACAGAAAACCGGTTTGCTCCGCATTGAGCGCGTGAGCCCGACGCTGGTACTTGAGCGAGAGGTACCCGATGGTTGAGACTAAAAGGACTGCTCCGAGTAGTATCGTAAGGGCCATGGCGGCAAGCCACGGACTGCAAACGAGCATGAAGAAGATCGTTGAAAAGGCAACCACTGCCGAAAATAAACTAGTCACAACGCTATTGTTTAATTTCTGCCGGATTGTCTCTAGACTCGAAACCCGAAGCCACAAGGAGCCCACGGAGTATTTTTGAAAGAAAGAAAGCGGTAGCTTGAGCAATCGATCGCAAAGTGCTGCCTGAAGTGTTACCTGGCTTCTCGACTGAAGACGCAAAATGATGAGCGCTTGGCAAAGATCGAATGAAAGAATACTGATCGATGCCACAACAAAACCGATCATCACTTGGTAGAGAGCGCCGTAATCCGCCCGAGGAATCACTTGGCTGAAGGCAATTCCCGTTAGAAAAGGGGTCACAAGCGTCATTACCGCTTCCACCCCGATGATTTGAAGAAGAGTCTTTAAGTCCTTCCTGCTACCCCAAGTGCCGAAGTGCACAAGATCCATTAATTTTAGGAGCCGATTGGGGAGCGGGCGATAAAATTGGAGGAATTGCGGGGAGAGCTGCTTCATTAACTCGGAATCGATCGGTCTTGTTTTTCCAGTGCTGGGATTGTGAAGGGAGTAGCCCGTGCGATCGGGCAACAAGGCTACCGGAGTTTGGCTCTTTTCCAGAACCGCGAAGAAAGGGCCATTATTGGACTTCCACCAAGTACCGCTCAATTTCACATTGCGATAACCAATTCCCGAAAGGAGACACACCTCTCGGATTACTTCCTGATGATCGCGCTCACCAAGCGTGGCACGTGGTGTTTGGAAGCTAATTCCGGACACACCCCCTATCAAGGTAAGGGCATTGATAAGTGGATC
>JAHFAF010000061.1 GCA_023250715.1 Pseudobdellovibrionaceae bacterium
CGTATTGGATGGGAGTACACGCGTCGACGAAATCATTGATTCCGCTTTGGCGTGGGATGTAATGGGGGGAGTCGCTCGACGGGCTTGGGCTAGAAATCCCAATTCCATTTCCACAGCGGATGAATATAACCGAATCCGCCCCGATACGGACCATATCACCCTGCCCTATTTGGTGGAAGGCGACTGGCTGGAGAACTTCATTCTCCGTCATTGCGAATGACGAGCAAAGAAAAACTTAGTACATCTCGATGCCGGTGAACTTGCGATTCTCCACTCGGAAGTAACAAAGATCATCGTCATCGGTGCAAAGCGTGTTGAGTTGAACAGCAGTTGCGCTGTCCCCAGTTGTCGACCACTGCACTCGGCCAGCGCGCTCTGCGTATTCAAGATCTCTCAAATCGATTTCTGCGCCTGATCCGGTGGATTGAAAGACGATTAATTGAACCACTTTTGCTTTTGTGTCGTCCACGAGTCCGGTCGCCGGGCACGGGCCTTGGCTAATCTCAACCATCGACTCGCCGAAATAATCACCAGTGGAAGGAATCACTTCCTGCGCGCAAAGACCGCCGTCAATCTGCGCTTCGATTGCAGACTTTAGCTCTGCTTTCATGGATAGATTCTTCACGAGTTTCGCGCGAGTCTTTCCTGCCTGCGAGGGTTTCAAGGGCTTTACCGGAGTATTCGTATCCGGGTTCACTTTGAGTTCTTGCTTCTTGCTGCAAGCACCAAGGGCCAAAGCCAAGCCAATTAGTACAAACCAAGTATTCGTTCTTCTCATAAAAAGGACCCCCCGGAAAAAACTCCCGGGAGGTCCTAGTGCAAACTATTGGCCAGGTGTTCGAAGCCTAGTCACTTTGTGCAAGAGCCCAAGCAGGGCTCTTCAAGTGACAATTTCCGTCACGTCCTATCGGCGTAAACCTTGGGCTGTTTCGAGGGGCTCGAGCTCGGAATGCTGGGGGCTTTGGTCAAGCCATCGCTGCCCCCACTCGCAAGCAATTCCTTAATCGATCCCAGAGCGCCGAGCGCGGTGCTCGCTTCATAGGGCACGAACACCTTATCGCCCGCCTTCTGGACGAAACGCCCGAACTCTTCGATGTAGCTCGTGGCCACTAGATACTGCGAGGCAAGCTCGGGTTCGCCAAGGGCCGATTTAATATGATCAATGGCCTCTTTTTTCGCCTGAGCCACTTCGCGAATTGCAGCCGCTTCACCCTGAGCCTTTCGGATCTGAGCTTCCTTGCCACCATCCGCGAGGTTGATCTGTTCCTGACGAATACCTTCGGAACGGGAGATGCGCGCTTGTTTATCGCCCTCTGCTTCGAGGACCTTCGCACGTCTTTCACGTTCGGCCTGCATCTGCTTTTCCATCGCGACCTGAATATCTCGTGGGGGCATGATGTTTCTAAGCTCCACGCGGTTCACCTTCGTGCCCCACTTGTCTGTCGCCTCATCGAGAATAGCCTTGAGTTTTGCATTGATGACGTCTCTCGAAGCCAACGTGTGGTCGAGATCCATCTCGCCAATTACGTTTCTAAGCGAAGTTTGTGCTAGCTGGGATACCGCGAGCGGTAGATTTGCCACTTCATACGTCGCCCTTACCGGATCCACGATCTGAATATAGAGCAAAGCATCGATCTCGATCGACACGTTGTCGCGCGTAATCACATTCTGTTTATCCACATCGAGTACCGTTTCCCTCAAATCGATCTTCGGAGTATTAATCCCATGCTGATTGATCACCCAGAACATCCTACGAGGTTGATCGATGAAAGGAATAATCACGTTCAGCCCGCTACTGAGCGTGCGACTATAACTTCCCAATCGCTCAATGATCACACATTCGCTTTGTTGCACCACGCGGATTCCCATCGAAATTAAGATGAACCCGCCAAACACCGCCATTCCTAGTAACACTAATCCGAACTCCATGATTCCTCCTTGCCTGAAATTGGCTCTACCCAAACTTTATTTCCGTCGACCCTTGCAATGAGAACTTTCGCCCCCTTCTTGAGGTCAACGCCACAATCCGTCTTCGCGACCCACTGATCGCCATAGAGCTTCACACAACCTGCTGATTGGCTGCCGATGCTTTCAATCACCTCGCACTCCTGTCCCACCATGCCCTCGGCATTCGTGTAAACAGAGGTCTTCCCTAGGTGTTTTTTTAGGACCGTCTGGAAAAGCGTGAAGGTCAACACCTCGAAAACGGCGAGCACTGGCAATAAAATTATCCAGGTCGGCGCGAAGACTGCCACAACTGCCGTAGCGAGAAACGCTAAACCAATGGGCAACACCACAAAACCGGGAATAACGGGCTCAGCAATGACAAAGATGAGCCCAATCATTGCCAGGAGCTTCCATGCGGCTATCCCTGCTAACATTCCCACAAATCCTCCGTTCCCTACTTTTCAAATTCGGTTCTCAAATCCTTGATCCGCTGGAGTCTCTTATCGAGAAGCTTCTTAAGGACCTCCACAAGGAAAGGCTCGATGTCTTCGTCAGTGGATCCGGTGTTGCCGATCACTTTCATATATAGATCGTGTGTTTTTTTCCCCACCCGGATCGAAATCTTGTGTTGGCTGAAGTGATCATCGATGAGGTCTCGAATAAAAGCACTAATATTGATGCCCGCCTTGCAGATCTGCTCATGCTGCTGTTCGCCAACCATGATGCTGATTCTTTTTACCGGCGATCGACTTTCCACGAGACCTCCTCGTTTATGTACTGCTACATAACGTTATATAACTATATTACTCAGCGCATAACTCCACGCAAGAAAAATCGAAAATATGGAGAAAATCCCACAGTCTTCACAAAGTGGCATTACGGTGTCCGGGTAAGATGTAAAACATGAAACGACTCCTCCTTGCCTTGCTAACACTTGTTCTTTACTCCCAAGCCACTGCGACCAACTACGATATTCCGACCGAAGTAAGGGAGAAATACGCGGCGATTTACCAACTGCAACCGGAATTGCTTTCGGACGGTAGCATAGCACTGGGAAAGGGCCGGCGGTATTTTCGGCGGGGCATTCACGTTCTCTATCTCGAAGGGGATCGCTTCGAAATGGGTTATCAACATGGTCGACTGATGCGGGACGAGATAGCAGTGGGAGCACTTCCAGGGGCTGCCGCCGCGCTAGGAAATACAATTTTAAGCGAATTGGGAAGACCCCTCGTTGCCAGTATCGCTTCAAAGCTTCTTTACCGAACGATTACCGATAAAATGTTTGAGAACGGGATTAAGAACCAACCCTCCAACGCCGGGGATCCGTTGCTCGATGGCTATGGATTGAGTGAGGGCAGCGGCCTATCTTTCAAGACCATCGTTCACGCAGCCCTTGGGCCGGAATCATTAACGGTGCTTTTGGGAAACAATTTGAATGGCCACACCTTCTCGAATGGAGGAGTTTCTCCCAATGAATGTTCCTCCTTCGTAGTGTGGGGAAATGCGACGAGCAATGGAGACCTTCTCATCGGAAGAAATACCGATTATCCATTGAATGGAAGCTACGATCGTTTTCCCACCGTACTTTACTTTAATCCCACGGACGGCACCCAAAAATACATGGCCGTGACTTCGGCTGGACTCCATAATGCCGGTGTCGTGGGAATGAATGAATCCGGGGTTTGGCTAGACGTACACACGATTCCCACTCTCGACGTATCGCCTGAAGGAATGCCCGTTTTTATGATCGCTCAAGAGGTTTTGAGAAATGCGAAAAATCTGGACGACGCACTTCGAATTTTCAAAACACACCATCCGGCCGCCGGCTGGGCTTATCTAGTCGTGAGCACGGGGGAAAAGAGAGCTGCAACAGTGGAGCTCACTCACTCTCAGACTGGAGTTCGCATGGAAGACGGAGATACTCTAATTCAGACGAACCACTTACTAACACCGGAAATGCAGGCCCGTTATGCCGCCGTGAATCCAGCGACGGATGGGGACACCCGGGCAAGATACCGAAGAGTTCAATCTCTATTGGATAGCCAAAGAGGAAAGCTAGACGAACGCGGTGTCGCCGCTATTCTGGGGGATAAGTTCGATATCGATAAAAATGAGCCGGCTTGGTTAAATGGATCCATTGCCGTACACACAACAATGACGAGCGCGATAGTCCACCCTGCCCTTTCGAAAATCTATGTAGCAAATGGGACGGCTCCAGTCTCACAGAATGAGTACATCGAATTGCCCCTCGTTACACTGGATCCTTCAGCATTCGCAAAAACGCCCTACGATTTTTTTGCGAACGATCAATATAAGAGGGCTAACCCGGAAAAGGCGGAGGCCGAGCAGCTCTTCATTAAAGCGAAGGTCGCGTTCGAGAATGAGATAGATCTTCAAAAAAGCATCGGATTGCTCAATCAGACCCTTCAAAAAGACAGCTCTGTTCCGGGTGCGTATTTCATTCTGGGAATTCTTCATCTGAAATTGAAGGAATGGGAAAACGCGATTTCGGTATTCAATGGCCTGACCCTTAGCTCTGATATGCACTACAGCTTACTGGCTCACTACTACTTGGCGAAAACGCTTGCTACTCGAGGGGACACCTCGAAAGCAGTCACTGAGGCGGAATACATTTTGAATCACGCCGACCCCGCGAAAGAATCCCTTTTGATAGCCGCCGCCGGAAGTCTCTTTGAAAAGATCCAAAGTGGCGGGCGCGTTAAGTTTAAAATCTTAGATCTCCCGCTCATGTTTCAAGAGGCGGATATGATTTCCTATAAATAACTAATCGCGCAAAAAGTGGCAGTTATAACCGCCAGGATTATTTTGCAGATATTTCTGGTGGTATTTTTCTGCCGTGTAGAACGGCATTGCGGGCACAATTTCCGTAACGATCGGCCGAGTCCACTTCCCTGACTCCTCCGCCTGCTTTTTCACCCGCTCGGCCGTTCGCTTTTGATCTTCTGAAAAATAGAAAATAGAAGAACGGTACTGGCTCCCAACATCGTTCTGCTGACGGTTTTTCGTCGTAGGATCATGTAACCGAAAAAAATAATTCAGGAGGGACTCGTAAGAAATCTGGGAGGGATCAAAAGCAATCTGCACGGCTTCGGCGTGGCCCGTATCGCCCTTCTTTACTTTTTCATAGGTGGGACTCGGCGTATCCCCACCGCAATACCCCACGGTCGTCTCCTGAACCCCGGGAAGCTTGCGCAAAATCTCTTCCACGCCCCAGAAACACCCCCCCGCCAATACCGCGATTTCAGTCTTCATAAGGATCTAATTACTGGAGTGCCGCCGGAGTGGCAAGATGCCGTCGCTGTCTATTTACTCGAGTTGCCTCTCGGTAGGTAACGGATACCTTTTGAGAGCGGAGGAAGGGGGGGATGTCGCGGGAGATGCGGCCGCAATAGTCGTGCAAGAGGGAGGAGCGGGAAGGCTCTCCCAAGTAAAGCCAGGCGGATTCGACGAGGCTCATTAGCGCGACGCCGTGGTTTTGAGGGTGGCGCTGATGTAGGAATTCCGTAAAGCGATGAAAGGCCCAGAAGGGAGACTGCTCGCTACCGAGGAGAAGTTTCATTGTCTCGGGAAAATTTCCGCTGTTGGCGTAGAGATCCCAGAATTTCGCAAAACGGGTGATTCCCTGCAAGTCTTTAAAGCTCATCGTGTTGTTACGCACGATGGGATAGGGAGAAATGTCCTGGTAAACCATGCCCCATTCAGTGTCGTGGCGGATGATGGGCGTTCCTTTCAACCGTTTCAGAATGCCCACCTGGATTTCTTGAGGTTCCAGCTTCAATAGCTCATCGAAACCACGGCCAAAGCTTTCAATATCTTCGCCCGGCAACCCAGCAATGAGATCGGCGTGCAAGTGGGCGCGGGTCTCTCGCCTTAGGAATGCAAAATTCTCGCGCACTTTTTCATAATTTTGACGCCGGCTAATCCGGCGAGCGACTTCCGGGTTCCAAGTCTGCACTCCTATCTCGAGCTGGAGACTGCCGGCGGGAAACTCCTTCAAAAGCGATTGAATCTCGACGGGCAAACGATCGGGAATCATCTCGAAGTGTAGGAAAAGGCCGAGATGCATTCGGCCCAGGAAGTACCGAAGGATAGTCTCACAGGTCTTCGCGTGAAGATTGAAAGTGCGATCGACGAACTTGAATTGGCGGGCCCCTCGTTCGAGGAGAAGATCGAAATCCGCGAGCAATCGATCGAGAGGGAAAGGACGGACAGCCGTATCTAACGCAGATAGACAAAATTCACATTTGTAAGGACAGCCCCGCGACGCCTCCACGTAGATTACGCGATGCCGAATATCCTCCTCAGTGTAAAATGAATAAGGTGACTGCAGGCTCTGTAGGTTGGGCAAGGAGGCCTGTTCCCATTTGTGATGCGGTTTTTCCCCCCTGTCCAAAAAGGCCCGACAAATCTCGTAAAAGCGCTCTTCCCCTTCCCCCTGTAGGGTGAAGTCGGCTAGCTGGCAAATACTTTGGCTGGGCGTTTCGTAACTGACTTCGGGGCCACCGAGAACGATTAGACACTCCGGAACCAATTGCTTGAGAAGTGAAACGACCTCCAAACTCTGACGAGCGTTCCAGATGTAAACGCCCAAGCCGATGATTGAAGGATTCGAGGCCAGAATATTCTCGACGATATCGCGCGGATTTTGACTCACCACGAATTCTTGAATTTTCGCGGCCTGCTGTAACTCTTTTAAGTTGGCGTACAAATAACGAAGACCAAAACTAGAGTGGAAATAGGTCGCGTTCAATGTGGTCAAAACGATCATGGATAATCAAGTTCTAGATGAAATAGATGCCCATTGTCACCTGACACGGATCAAAGAAATTCCCCATTTGGGGGAATGGATCTTGGGGGGCTACGACCCGGAAGATTGGGCGAAACAACGCGAATTGAAGGATAGGCTAGGCGATCGCGTGCATACCGCTTTCGGACTTCATCCCTGGTGGATTGCCGAGAGAACTGAAAAAGAAATCGAAACGGCCTTGGATCTCTGGGACGAAAAAGCAAAAGACGCGGAATTCTTGGGCGAGATGGGGCTAGATTCATTGCGCGCCAATCTGAAAAACCAAACCACTGCTTTTCAGCACCAACTTGAAAAGGCACGAGAGTGGAAGAAGCCTGTTGTCCTTCACATTGTAAAGGCCCACGCGGAAGCAATGAAGCTACTGACCCCAATGCGAGGCATAGTCCATGGATTTAGCGCGAGCCAAGAGATTGGCGAAGGCTACCTGAAACTCGGCCTTTTGTTATCGGTAGGCCCTCAAATTACAAGAGACGGGTATCGGGATCTCAAGAAAGCAATTCCCTTGTTTCCCCGCACGGGAATTGTGATAGAAACCGATGCACCGGATCAGTGCCCCAACTTAGGCGACTTGAGAAAAGTGGCCGAAGCCGTGGGGAGGCTGCAAGGAAGAACAGCTCAGGAAGTATTGAGCCAAAGTAAAACCAATTTGGAATCTCTTATATGTCGGGGATGACCGAAAAAGAATTAGAGACTTATAAACTCCACCGCCGATTCGATCGCATTGGACGCCTCATTGGAGACGAGAAGATGCAACGGCTGATGGACTCTCACGTAATGATCCTGGGCTTGGGTGGGGTCGGCTCTTGGGCGGCAGAGTCCATTGCGCGATCCGGGGTCGGGCGTATCACCCTCGTGGACTTCGATGAAATTTGTGTCACGAACTTCAATCGCCAATTGCACGCGGTGAATAAGATGGTCGGCTCGCAAAAAGCCGTAGTCATGAGCGATCGGCTCCAGCAGATCAACCCAGGAGCGAAGGTAAACGCGATTACAAAATTCTATAGTGCTGAAACCGCCGAAGAGATTTTCACCGTGCGACCTCATTTTGTGATCGATGCAATCGATAATGTAACGGCAAAATGTCACCTTCTTAAATTTTGCAGGGATAAAATGATTCCGCTCGTTTGCTCGACGGGCTCCGGCGGGAGAATGGATCCGACCCAAGTAAAAGTAACGGACTTGAACCTTACCGATACGGATCCCTTGGCGCGCGAGCTTAGAAAAATTTTGAGACAGAAATATGACTTTCCGCTCGAAACGGGAATTCCTTGGGGAGTGCCCGCCGTCTATTCATCGGAGCCTTACACGGACCCTGTGGAGCTGCACTATGACGGCGGCAAAGGTTTTCAATGCGTCTGCCCCCAAGGCGATAACCCGTATTTCACCTGCGACCGACGCAATGTGATAATGGGGAACGCAAGCTTTGTGACCGGAACCTTTGGATTAGTTTGCGCGTCGGTTGCTATCAGAGCTCTTATCGAGCGTTAACAAGTTTTCGGCTGATCCCAGCCGGCACAGTCTTCTTCGCTGAAAAATATTACTAACGATCGCTCAATCCTATAAGGAGGTCCTATGAGAAAGCTTGCCCTATTGGCGAGTGTTTGCCTCGCCCTACCCTGTTACTCCCTTCCCACGACGTTTGACCTAAGAGATGTCTCAGGAAAAAAACTAGTCTCTGCCGTGAAAAGTCAAAGCGGCGGAACCTGCTGGACCCACGGCACGATGGCCGCGATCGAGGGGAATCTCCTCCTCACCGGCGCTTGGAATTCGAACGGCGAAACGGGAGAACCAAATCTCGCCGAATACCACTTAGATTGGTGGAATGGCTTCAATCGTAACTATAACGCCGATATTGCGCCGACCACGGCTGGCCTTACTGTTCATGAGGGGGGCGATTATCGAGTCGCAGCTGCCTACCTCGCTCGAGGGGGCGGGGTTGTACGCGATAGCGACGGGCAGTCCTTCTCCAATGCTCCTTCGCAAACTTCCGCGAATTATCATTATTACTTCGTACGGGACATCGAGTGGTTCGACTCTGGCCCCAACTTGGAAAACATCGATCAATTGAAGCAAGCAATCACCGAAAACGGCGTGATGGGAACCGCACTCACCTGGAGCAGCAGCTACTACAACTCATCGAAAAATACCTTCTATCAACCGGCTTCGAGCACGGCCGATCCGAATCACGCAGTAGCTATCGTCGGGTGGGATGACGGTAAAATCACCCAAGCTTCAAAACCCGGCGCCTGGCTTGCAAAAAATAGCTGGGGCTCGGACTGGGGCCAAGGGGGTTATTTTTGGATTTCCTACTACGACAAAATCACGGGCCACCACCCGCAAATGGGTGCGGTCTCCTTCAAGAACACGGAGCCCATGCACTTCAACCAAGTTTATACTCATGATTATCACGGCTGGCGTGACACGAAAGCGGGCGTGACCCAAGCGGTAAACAAGTTCATCGGAAAGGGAAGTGATCACGGACGTGAGCTTCTTAAATCTGTTGGCTTTTACACCGCGGCCGATAACGTCGAGTACTCGGTGAAGGTCTACAACAGCTTCGACGGCACTCAACTCACTGAAATGCTTTCCATCAAAGATGGAATTCAAGCGCACCAGGGCTTTCACACCGTGGACTTGAATTTCCCCGTTGTCCTAGCTGCCGGGGACGACTTCTACATCTCCGTCGAGCTTTCCTCTGGTGGTCATCCGTTTGATAAAACATCGGATGTGCCCGTTCTTCTCGGGGGTGGCACGCGGACTATCGTCGAGTCCAAAGCGAACGCGGGAGAAAGTTATTATCTTACCGCGAGCGGCTGGAAAGATCTCACGAAGGATGAGGCTTCTGCCAACTTCTGCATCAAGGGCTTCTCCACGATGGAATAAGATTCGGATTCCCGTCTGGGATGAGGGCTAGATCTCGCACGTCCACTCTTTGATTGGTATTTTCAAAGATCGCCTTCATCCCGCGGGACAGAATCTTGGTGACTCTCTGAGAGTCCAGATCCATTAAGTAACTGATTCCCGCATTTCCCCATCTATCTTGAAAGCGCATGCGCAAGACTTTCTTTTCTTGCTCACTGAACGTTTCTCTTTCCAAAATCCCCTCGAAATCAGAGATCAACAGATTCACAGGGGTTCTCGGCGGCGCTGCTGTAAATGCAGTTTGCTTGGCGAGAAAAAGAGGGCGGCCATCTGTTCCCAGTAATTCCAGATGATCGATCGCATCCAGCTTTCGGCGCTTCCACCGAGAGATCATTTCCAAAACGGAACTTATGGAGGTGTCGGAGAGCTCGCTAAATTTTCCCTTGAACTCCTCTCCATTTACTTGGAGCGTTTTGGGAGCATTCGTATTCTCAAGAACATGAACCTGATTCAAGAATAGCTTCGGGTCCCCCAATTCCTTTGATAGGGCGTAGCGTCCCCGGTCTAACGCCGCATTTACCTGGTCTTCAGTGATCTTAAAGTAGGTAGCCAGAGTGGAGTAGGACCATCGGCCGCGAAGGTGAAGGTTCAGCAAACGACCGTCCTCGGCACTTAGTCGGGTAAGGACTACACTTAGGTCCCCGGAGTTCACGTTTTGTACGGGCTCTAACGGTGGATCGACCCAATGGGATTGTCGGTCATTCGCAATGGGCCTTCCTTGGTTATCAATGAGAACGATTCTGGGAAGACTCAAAACATTGACGCCCGTCACCAATTTCGCAAGCTTGAGCTTTGCTTCCTCGCTGTGGTCTTGCCCTTTTTCCAAAAGCCTTAAGTAATACTCTGCGGAAATGGTGAGGGGGCTGGTGTGGATAACTGAGACATCCCCAACTACCCGCATGTCCGCAATGCTTACGGGCTCTCCCGTAAGTTTATGAACGCGTGCAATTCCATTTTCAAAAATCCAATCCACATCTGCCCGAGAAACTCCAAGGACCTCGGAAATATAGGAGGCAGAGAGTCCCTCCACATATCGCATCTGCATTACCTGCTGCGCCCGCAGATTCCAGTCCTTTATCGCCTCGAAAAAGTCGGTTCCCTGGATATCGATTGGATGAGAGGTCTCTAAGGCCCAATCCACCTGCCGGTGGCGGGTCAAAGGTACCCCCTGCTCGTTTACGATTATGATCTGATCGACTTTTGGAATATCCCCTCGAAGTTTTTCCCTCGATACCGCGTCGATTACGACATTAACGGCGCCATCGACTTTTCTTTCCGTCACACCAAGTTCTTGGGCTATTTTGATTCTTCGTTGCCCCTCAATGAAATAGCGCCGGACTATTTCCTTCGTTTCGCTGCCGGACCTCATCAAATAGCTCGTAAGCTCTGCTTTGGTGAGACGGATGGAATGCTCCGGAGCCCGAATAGGACGCAAAAGCAAATCTCTATCGAGCGCGTCTTCCACGGCCCGCATCATTTCAGGCTCTAAGGGCGACAAATGGAGGACTGGATCGCGCCCTTTTAGAATTTCAGTAATCGATTCCTTTCCTTCTTTAGCCACGACTTGAACAGTCCGAACGGATCTCCCGAGCTCCTCCGCTATTTCGTGATTCGTTTTCCCTGTAAGCTGACGAGTCAGCACAAAACGCTGGAGGCGATTGGTCAATAAATTTACAATGGCCTGAGTCAAAACTTCATCGCCATGGGTGCTCGTCTCCACGGCTCCCATGAAATCGAAATCCTCATGTGCCGAATCCGCCGCCATATTCGTCGTGTGAACAGATTTCCCTTGAAGAGCTTGGCGAAAATTGAGGAGCTCGAATTTAGCGTACCCCGCAATCCAAGAGAAGGCTCGGGAATCGCTCCAACTCGAGTCCCCTTCCCACCTGTATTTTCCTTCCCAAATTTTTTGCAAAATAATCTGAGCCACCTCCATCGCGTCATCCCCGCCGAGGTGGTGATTTCGTTCGATTGCGGCAACCAGGCGGTCGTTGACCAAATTGAATAGCGCCGTAAATCGTACGGCGTCTTTCGGGCTCGAAGTGAATTCAACCAGGGCTGAAGTAAGGGTGGGCCGGCGCGCACAGCGTGCAACAGACTCAGCGAGATCCTCGTCGCTTCCCGCGATGGCGAGTGAAGACAAGAATAAAAAAATAAGGAACCTTAAGATAACTCCCCCCGAAGAGGACTTAAATAGCAATCCTCACACCAGGGGCGAATGGATTCTCCGAGTCTACGGATGGGGAACAGATTGAAAATTCAATGTTTGGCGGTCGCCAGGCTTATCCCGTTCTATGCTCGATAATCCCTGTTGATTTTTTTGTCAGATCTAGCTCGTACCAACGATCGCAGCCAAAGTGCCCCGTATTCCCACGAGCGCTGCACAGACGCTCAAATCCGAAGTTTTGATATAGCGATTGGGCTTGGGTCATATTGGTTAAGGTTTCGAGATAGCATTTTCTAAATCCCATGCGCCGGGCGGAATCTAAACATACTTTAAGCATTTTCTTTCCCCAGCCTTTGCCGCGAAGCTCTGGCAGAAAATACATTTTCCTAAGTTCACAGGTATCCGAATCCGCTCCCGCTAGCGGCGCGATCCCTCCCCCTCCCAAGACTCTCTTGCTGTCGGAAATCACAAAATAGATCGCCCGTGTGGAGGAGTAGGCTTCAAACATATGGGGAACTTCCGCGTCATTAATGGCGAATCCACTCCCCGATGCCCCGAATTCGGGCATCACAGTGCGAATGAGCTCGGCCAACGAATCATTATCTTCCGGTCGAATTTGCCGCAGTGACAAGTCTTCCATGCCTTTAAAAACTAGAGGGTGTGAAAAGGAAGTCAAGGCACGTTAGAATGTTTTTATGAAAGCCCGGCTGCTTTTGCCCGTCCTGTTTTTCCTGGGTGGCCTTTGGTATTTTTTGAGGCCGGCGCCCCAACATTTCCCGCAGAAGGACCAAGAGCCCTGGTTTGTCGCTGAAAAGCCTATTTCCCCCCATCCTCTTCCCCGAGTTAAACAAAAACCACGGGCGAAAGTGGGGGCAAAAAACGGAGAGGTTCAACGCCGAGACGAGCGCGATCCCCAAGTCATTCCATTCAAAGTAATCGACGGGCTTGCAGTTGCTTTTGGAGACGTGATCTTGGGCACCCCCGAGGACGAAACCATGCAAGAGGGCCTCTTTAGAATTCCCACTCCAAATTATTGGGACAAGCCCGAAATACCCTTTGCCATCGACTCCAATTTACCGAGTCCCGATCGCGTGAAGATGGCGATGCGCCACATCGCGGATAAAACGGGCGTGAGGTTCGTACCTTACGATCACCAGCCGGACGCGATCGTATTTCAAGTGGGTAGTGAGCATTGCCTTTCCGTCTTGGGGCGGCAGGGTGGGCTTCAACCCATAAAAATTGCTGCCGATTGCGGCTGGACTGAAACTGTTCACGAAATCCTGCATTCGTTCGGTTTCATCCATGAGCAATCTAGAAGCGATCGGGATGATTTCGTCGAGGTAGTCTGGGACAAAATCGAAGAGCCTTTCCGATCCCAATTCGAAAAATTGCCAGAGGAGTTTCTGGGGCCTGCAAAGGGAAGTAGCTTCGACTATCAATCCGTGATGCTTTACGGGCCCACGCTGTTCGCGCAGGTGAAGGGCGAGGTCACTCTGAAGAGTCGCACACCGAGCACCATCACTCCCTCAAGAAACGGGTTGAGCACGGAAGATATCCGACGCGTAAAGCGCCACTTCAATTTGGACTGAGCAGAGCAAGAAGCCGCACTTTTTAATATACATTTTCAACAGGTTACAACTTATCGTTGAGGCGAGGACGAATCCCACAAACCCCTTTGACAGAACATTAACGCAGCGAGCATATTTCCCAACAGGGTGAATAAATGGCGACAAGGTTAATTTTCTTAGGCCTAGTTCTGTCGAGCCTTTCTTGGGCAGCTGAAATCGAACGTCTTATGTTGTTCGGTGGAAATGGCTACCCGGCAAATTCCATCCCACTTTTCTGCAAATGGGCCGTCAAGGAAAAGGAACAGGAAAAGGAAAAGGAAAAATCTCATTTACTTCTGATTCATTGGGCCTCGGGCAACCCTGAGAAGAACAATTATTACGTAAGCCCCTTCAAGGGATGCATCGATTCGATTGAGACAGCGGCGGACGAAACCACGGTTGGAGAACATCTCGAAGAATTGAAAGAACAAATCGAATGGGCCACGGCGATTTTCTTCACAGGCGGAAATCAAAACCGCATCATGGATATTCTAGAAAAATACCCCCAGCTCGCAAACCAAATGCGGGAACGCTACAAGAAAGGTGTTCTCTTCGGAGGCACTAGTGCGGGAACTGCCATCATGTCGAGCACGATGATTACAGGAGAAGGGACATTTACCAAAGAGGGAGACTACGACTTATTTGATGAGCTCGATCCGGCGGCCGTCGAGACAAAACCCGGCCTCGGGCTATTGTCCCTTGCCGTAGTGGACCAACACTTCTTCAAAAAGGTGCGCGCCAATCGTCTTCTCAGCACCCTTCTGAAAGGAAACGACAAGATGGGAATCGGCATTGATGAAGGTGCCGCGATTTCCATCGAAGGGAATCGAGCGCTTGAGGTCTTGGGAGGAATTGCGATCGCTTTCTATTATGAAAAGACCCCGAAGGACGGATCCTATCGCGTGCCAGAGCCTGGGGATCGATTCGACTTAATCGATAAGACGAGACTTCCATAAGAGGATTACCACTCCATCCCTTAAGATGAGGCAAGAATTAAGCCGGAATTGGTAGAGGATGACGCACTGAGATTACTAGCCGTTTTGGAAGGACTAGAGCGAGTAACGTAAGGAAGCTCAAAGCCAATCCTAAATACCAGGAGAGTGGAACACAAAAAGTTTCCAGCCGATGACTCCCGGGAGTGATGGTAAGAGGCAGATCGCTAAAGTGCACCTCTTTTCCGTCCAAGTGTAATTGCCACCAAGGGTAACTCGGATCTGGCAGCGTGAATAACAAAGACTGGGAACAGGGGTTGGTGAGAAAAATTTCCCTTTCGGACTCGATCCGGATCTTCGGCTTACACAATGGCGGGACATTCTCAAATCGATACTTGGGTTGAGCGTCCCGGTATTCGAATAGACGGTATTCTTTGTAACGCGCAATCTCCCTCAATTTGGAGACATAGGAAAGAGGAGGAGTCTCCGGGCCCACAAGAATGTATTTGATGGAAAGGTGTTTCACTTCGCTTTCAGAAAAGGCATAGCCCCAGTTTCCTCGGTGAAAACGCTGATAGAGATCGTCTCTACGGTGGTTAAAACTCGTGTAGCCATTGACCGAGGGAATTCTAAGAGAGGCGTTCTGGTTTGGAGCGAGGCCCGTATCGAGTTCCATGCGACCGGTGAAGGTACTGAAAAAATATTGATCGAAATCCTTTCGCCGCGACTGTAATGCGCGAATCAGAGGGTTGTCCCAATTTAAAGTCGCTTGAAAGGGATAAGTCTCGGTCCCCCTTTGCCGATGTTCTTGTTCGAATACATAGAGATCAACGAGGGGAATCAATAGTGCCAGACCCAGAAATACCCTTCTTGCCCGCGCAATGAAGGAAAGGGCAAGTGCCGCCATCACCGCGAAAAGGATCAGGGCTTCATGAAAGAAGGCGGCGGATAAGTCCGGCTTGTACTTCCATAAGAAATATTCCGAAATACCCTCACTTTCCGCCGCGATGAAAAAGTCCCGTACGAAGCCCCCGAAACCCCGCGCCAAAAAGACAATCCCGACGCTAAAGAGGAGCACTGTCATAAGAAGCCCGCCAAGCCTCTTCTCGTTATTTCTCCAAACGGTGATTTCCCCGACAGCCCCAAAGAGAAGAGGGTAGAGAATGAGGTGAGTGATTCGAGAAAAGGGAACCGTCCTCCCCATATTGAGGAGCACTAAGACTCTTCCGCCTAATTCCGTGGTGCTCAGCAAAGCCAAAAGGAAAGCAAAAATTCCCATGCGGCGAATGACTTTGTTTTTCGTCGTCAAGAATGAGTAGATCGCCGCCACGCCGAAAAAGGGTCCGATAGAACAATTGAACGACTCCCACGCGGACCAGCCGTCCTTCCACGCGGGCCACCAGGGAATCGGGCTCCAAAAGAGACGCGGAAGAAAAAGGTGTAGAAGATATCTCCAATGCACGGTGTAGTGCGCCGCCATTTCGCCCCAGCTTTCGTGGGATCGATCGGGCGCATGCAAGAGATACTCAACCATCGGGATCAAAAAGTGAGCCGCGAGAAGGCCTCCCATTAAGTATCCAGCCCCGAGTATCCGAATCGATCTTTTCGTATCCAGACGTTCCTTGAAGATCCAAAAGATGCTCAATAGGAAAAAAAGAAGACAAAAGAGCGACATCTGCGCCTGACCGT
>JAHFAF010000373.1 GCA_023250715.1 Pseudobdellovibrionaceae bacterium
TAGTATACAGACGGAATATGTAGTGATTGTGAAGGAATGCTCACAAAGTTAGAATAGCTCCCACTTATGTCAGACAGCCTTAAGAAAGTATCGGAAAACCTTGGGATTCCAAAATTTCAACGCCACATTTTTCTTTGCGTGCGAGAGACAAATAGCAAGTGCTGCAAGAGTGAAGACAGCATGCAATCGTGGGAGTACTTGAAAAATCGATTGAGGGAACTTCAACCGACTATCGCCGGAACCATCATGCGAAATCAGGTGGGCTGCTTACGCGTCTGCATGCAGGGACCCATTGCTCTCGTCTATCCGGAAGGGGTTTGGTACCACTCTTGTACCCCGGAAGTTTTGGAGGAGATTATTCAGAAGCATCTCATTGGCGGGGAAATCGTCGAGAAATATAAATTCGCTAGAAATAATGAATAAAAAAAGGGGAAGGATTACTCCCTCCCCTTCTAATTTGAATTCATCAAGGAGCGTATTCGCAATCGAGTGCGGTCGAGTAAACTTCCTCGCCATCCTCATCCGATACGGTCAATGATCCGTTGGTATCGCTAAGCTTCTCGTTCAGCTCGGCATTCAACCAAAGAGAAACACGCGCAGCCCCTTTAAGATTCAGCCGTTGATCGGCCAAAGCGCGCAACGCCTTTCTCTCTTTCGCGTTCAACTTCACGGACGTGGTCACGCCCGGGAGGCCTGCGTCGTCGACTTGAAGGCGACGGCGATCGTCGGTACGGACGATGGCACCTTTTTCATGCGCATTGTGAAGAAGAAGGAAGCCGATTTTACGTCCGGCATTCGCTTCCGTCGTCACATTCACCCGCACATGCCATCGGGCATTGGGCAAATCGGTATCATTTCCGCACTTGAATCCGTCCGCCATGGCCGGCACCGCGGAAACGGCTACCAGCAAGCCAAGCATAGTCTTAAACATGTACTACCCCTCTAGATTGAGACGCTTTGGTCTCGGTTTATAGCCCGATGTAAAGAATGAAGGCGGGGTGAGTCAAAATAGGATTGCCCCTTTTCCGATTATTTGAAGCCGTTGGTTAACGCTTCGTGCCTAAAACACGGAGTACCCAATCGGGAATTCGCTTGGTAAAAGAGAAAACTCATTAGGTTGGGGGGAAAAACATGCCGCAGATTACTAAACGCTTTTTACTCTTGTTCTCTGTTCTTAGTCTCGTGGGCTTCGGCCCTTGTGGAACCAACGTCAGTGGCCCCGTGAAGTTTGGAGGCTATGTGCGAGACATCGTCACGAACGCCGTCATCACCAATTACACGATGACTGTGGAATCGGCAGAAGCGCTCACGACCGTGGATATTGATGAGACAGGAAAATTTGGATTCAGCACGCCGGTGGGAGCCGACTACGTCATTACCATCACGGCCGACGGGTACCGATCTTTTACCTCCTCCAATCGTTGGGCCCAGGCTAGCTCTGCGGATCACCAAGTGAACGAAAATCTTTCTTACGTCTTTTACGCGCCTCTGATTCCTACAACGCTTTCCAGTGCGGCTGTCAGTGGAAAAGTGGTGGATGCGGGAACGGGAGCTGCGATCACATCGGGTGGGTATAGAATTATTACAAGTGGCATCACTTCGGGGTTCGATACCGGGCTCTATGACGACGGCAGTACATCTACCGGCGTGAGATGGTGGCTACAAGACACAGGGATCTTGAGCGGAGCTCTCTCGGATGGAACTTTTTCTGTCGCGGAAAACATGCTTCTTCCCGGCTACACCTATGATGTACTTGTTTTCGGAGTGACGGGCTTTCTCGATCAAAGAAAGACCCTCTCCCTTTCGACAACCTCCTTGAACAAGACGAACTACTTGTCGGTAGCTTTAACGGCGACCACCAAGCCTGCGCCCGGAACTAAGCCCGTCATCATCGGACAAAGTCATTTAGGGCCAGATGCCGTCACGCCGATTCCATTCTCCTCCGCTCGCGTACTCACGATCGTATTCGATAGAGATATCACCCTAACTAAAACCGCCCTAAAAGATGTGGGATCCAATTCCTTGATCACGATCAATGCGTCCGATAACGATGCAGATTCCACGACGACAGCCACCCCCAAAACAGAGACAGTTACCGGTGGCTCTTATTCTTCGAATATCTCTGTAACAACAACTGGAAATAAGCTCTTCATTACTATGGCGAGCGATTCGGCGCTCTGTACTACGTTGGACACGGACGACGATCTCTCTTACACGTTTACAAGTACATTCACGAACGGAGTTTCGGTTCGGGATGCGAATGCGACTTTCGACGGAAACTACTTTTCGCTTACAACGTACGGCGCGAGCTTCGGAACGACGGTTCTCATCCGCGGCAATTACCCGTAACAAGCCCGTATTTGCGAGGGCGAAGCCCGAAGCAATCTTGTTGGATCCAGCTAGATCCATCAAGATTGCTTCTTCGGACTTCGCCCTCGCAAGCACGGCTAGGGCATTTCCTTAAAACGCTTCCACTGATCTACATTCATGAGATTCGGTCTCGCCTTTTGTTTGAAGCCCGGCCGAAGATCCGGCCGGACATTGCCCCACTCACTCTCGTTATTCACCTGGGCCGTGAGCCACTTCCCCAACGTTTGCCCCTCGGACACTACGCTCGAGAGTTTTTTCGGCGTGTGGCAATGGGATACCGCATCGATGTAAAACACCTTTGAGGTGGGATTATTTCTCCCGATAAAATTTTCCGCTACATCGATAATATTTCTTCTCACAGCAGTAAGCGGTGCCAACGCTCCCACGGACCAAGCGAAAAACGTCATGACTTGATCACCGTAAGCGGAAATGAAGCTGTAACGAATGGACGGAAAATTCTGGGAGTTGTAGCGAAGGAGCTGGCCGAAGTCCTTCACGTCGTCAGGAAGGTTTTTGTCCGCCCCCCAATTTCTCATCACCTTGTAGTAATTGTTCCCATCCACGAAGGGCGGCCGAAATGGGGTGCCGGCATCACTAATCACTACCTTATCCGTTTCCGGATAAGTTGCGGCAAGGCCTCGCAAATTAAAATTCACGCCGATTCCACCGGCACTGCATCCCATCAGCACCACTTGGTCGGGATCGGGGTAAAGGCTTTTCACGGCGCCAAAGAGACGCTGCGTATTTGCGTACCCCATGTGCCTTACTTCATAGGGCTCCTTGGGTGAGCCATAATCCGCCACGCGTGAACCCGTGTAAGCGTCTCCCGTACAATAGGGGACGGTGACCACATCGAAATCTTCCGCAAAGGGATTTTCCCGATCCGAAGCATCCCAAGCGCCGGTGCCGCCTTCCCAGTCCGTCGCGGTTTCCACTCGCGTAAGATTGCGGGCATAACCCGCGGTGCAGGTATCCTTATTCCAGCACCCTCCCCCGCCATCCAAATAGATGAGAAGCTTCTTCGCGTGCTTTCTTTGTGTCAGAGTGAAATAGGTCGGAGTCCCGTCCCCACAGGTGGCTCCTGGGAGCTCCAGAAGACACTCCTTACCCACTCCACACTGCGTGGAAAACTGGCTCGCAAAAATTTCAGTTGAGATGAGAAACGCGCAGAGAAGACGAATTGAGAAGACCAAGCAACCCCTCCCAAGCAATGTGGATAAGAGATCAGTGGGTCTTAACTTTTGAGTCAGCAAGCTGCGACGCAGCAGAAAAAAATAAAAAAGCGGAACTCACCCGAAGATGAGCTCCGCTTTTGGGAAGTTACTTAACTTCTTGATGCACTACCAACGACGATGTCTACGATGCCGACGGTGCCGCCTACGGTGGCGCCGCCGAGCGATTTCGCGAGTAACAATTTTACCGTTGTCCGTGGCAAAGCTTGCCTGCTGATTCACCGGTTGCGACGGAATCTCATCCGCCATTACCGCTGAACCCATGGTCAATCCAGCCAGTAGAGCAAAGACAAATTTTGTCATCACTACTCCCCCTTTTCGGCCCTCCTCTCGCTCTTCCCGCACAATGCAAGAAAACCGGGAGGCTCCATCAGCCGTTGAGCAATTCCTATGCCCTTGCTAGGATGGGAGAATGTTTTCCACTGGAAGCCTTTTAAATTGGTTAATTTCGGCGTCGGCTCTTCTACTTACGGCCTACCTGATACCTGGTATTCGAGTACGCAATTTCGGCTCGGCCCTGATTGCGGCTCTCGTAATTGGGCTCTTAAACGTCTTTGTGCGGCCCATCATCGCGTTCTTCGCCCTTCCCATTACGATTATTACATTGGGACTTTTCACTTTCGTGATTAACGGGATTATCTTGAAGATCTGCGCTTATCTTTTGAAGGACATGGAAGTGGATAGCTGGTTTGCGGCAATCGTTGGAGCCGTGGTGATGGCAGTTCTGCAGAACTTGCTCTACGCGTACCTACCGTTTTGAATTCATTCGGCGCAATCAACCCACGTGCAAATTCCATCAGGGCGGAATCTGCCGCGTTTTCGGGTTACCGCATCCTGGGATAAATATGGTGATTCAT
>JAHFAF010000062.1 GCA_023250715.1 Pseudobdellovibrionaceae bacterium
GAAATGACCTGGTTCCAGCTTAATCCCGCCCTTTCGCGTTGGCGGGATTTGTTGGCCTTCTTGCCATCAAATGGGCGGTAGAGTAATTTTTTAAACTCGTTCTTTATTCATAAAAAAAAACTATGCGCGACCATATATTGCTGCCCCGTGACCCTGTTGCCTCTCCTTCTTTGACGCGACCAAACTGGCTCACAAGCCCAGAACGCCCTGTGGGCCCGCTTTGGGTGGACAAGAATGAAAACCTAGATCCCGAACTTCTTGCATTCACGGCGAAGATTTTGCGATCGCTTGATCCAATGGCGCTATGCACCTACCCTGAATGTGGCCCTCTCTACAAAAAGTTGTCGGAAAAATTCGACATTCCCGGGGAGCACTTCATTCTTTCGGCCGGCTCCGATGGAGCGATTCGTTATGTTTTCGAAGCCTACGTGAACCCTGGAGATGTTGTGGTCCATACGGCGCCGACTTTCGCCATGTATCCTGTGTACGCGGCGATGTACGGGGCGAAGACGGTTCCACTTGAATACCAGCCATCACAAGATGGGCCCCTGCTCACTGTCGATGACGTTATCTCTACTCTAAAGCGCGCTCGCCCAAAGCTATTCTGTTTGCCGAACCCCGATAGCCCTTCCGGAACTATTTTCCCACCGGATGAGCTTGAGGCCATCGTTCGATGCACATGGGATGTCGGGTCGGTTGCGTTAATCGACGAGGCATACTTTCCTTTCTATTCCCAGACGGCCCTTCAATGGACTCGCAAATACCCACACCTAGTGATCGCACGCACCTTTGCCAAGGCCTGGGGTCTTGCTGGTTTAAGAATCGGTTTCGCGGCGGCATCCCCTTCCCTTGCCCAATACCTGCATAAAGTGAGGCCGATGTACGAAACCAATACGGTGGGCGTCGTCTTCATGGAAAAGATGCTCGACCATGAGGACCAAATGCTGGCGTCTGTGCAGAGGCTTAATGAAGGGAAAGCATATTTCATCGCTCAGATGAGACACCTTGGTTTTCGTACCTTGCGGAATGAGGGGAATTTTCTCCACGTGGCGTTCGGAAGGCACTACGAGGCCATAACGCAAAAGCTAGATGGGAAAGTCCTTTATCGGAAAAATTTCAAAGAGCCTTGCCTCGCTGGATTCAGCCGATTCTCCTCAACCACTAAAACCCTCTTCGAACCGGTCGTTCGGATGATCGAAGAGGTAGTAACGCCGAACCTTTCAAGGGAGAAAGATCGTGTCACAGAAATTACCTATTAACGTCGCGATCATCGGGTGCGGTCGCATATCGGGCCACCATTGTCGGTCTATCGCGAAGCTGAAAGCGGTCAAGCTTTCCGCCGTATGTGACCTTGTCGAAGAAAAGGCAAAGGCGTACGGAACGGAATTTCAAGTTCCCTATTTTACCAACTACAGAAAAATGTTTCGGGACATTCCAGAAATTCAGGTGGTGGCCGTTGTCACTCCCTCGGGAATGCATTTTGAGCATGTTCAAGAAGTGCTTACACAGTATAAGAAGCACGTTATCGTCGAGAAACCTACGTTCATGAAGCCGTCGCAACTCGTTGCTACTTTTGATACCGCTCAAAGTTTGGGGCTTCATATCTTTCCCGTGTTTCAAAACCGGCACAATCACGCTGTCTGTCGGGTACGCGAGGGATTGAAAAAGGGAGAACTGGGAGACATACGGGTGGTTTCGGTTCGTGTACGCTGGTGCCGGCCTCAGCGTTATTACGATCTTGCTCCCTGGCGCGGAACATTTGCCCAGGACGGAGGAGCTCTTACCAATCAGGGCGTACATCACTTAGATCTCAGTCGTGTATTTGGAGGCGAAATTTCGCGCGTGAATGCCGTCATGCGTACGCTGGGAGCGAAAATTGAAGTCGAGGATACCGCTATCGGTACATTTCAGTTCCAAGGAGGTGCAGTTGGAACGTTGGAGGTAACCACCGCCGCGCGGCCCATCGACTACGAAGCTTCCTTATCCATCGTCGGTAGCGAGGGACTCGCCCAGATCGGTGGCATTGCCGCGAATGAGTTGCAGGTTTATACCCCTGAGCCGGAAGCCTGTGCCAAACACAGTGAGGACTTCAAGGGAAACGTCTACGGGCACGGGCACGAAAAACTGTATCAAGAGCTCGCGGCTTTTTTCGAGGAAGGAAAACCATTCTCAGTTACGAAAGAAGATTGCTTGGGCACGATAAAGCTTCTTAATGCTTTTTATCGCTCAGATGAATTAGGGAACTGGGTGGATGTCGATGGGGCTGGCGATTCGACTCGTTTGGGCCGACCCGATGATAAACTTGCTGGGCTTTATCGCACCAGTCAACTGGAGGGAATGTGAAAATCATCGGAATTGTACCTGCGCGAATGAAAGCTTCCCGATTTCCTGGTAAACCCCTTTACCCTATTCTCGGCCGTCCCATGGTAGAACATGTTTTTCAACGAGCCATGCAATTTCCTCGCTGGGACGGACTGTTTCTCGCAACCTGCGACAAGGAAATAGCCGACCTGGGTCGTGAAAAGAAATGGCCGGTACTGATGACGTCCGATACCCACACCCGCTGTCTCGATCGCGTAGCGGAAGCCGCGCAAAAATGCGGACTCCCTTTGGAGGATTCCGACATCATCGTGTGCGTTCAGGGCGATGAGCCCATGCTCCATCCCGATATGATTGCCGCTTCCATTGAACCTTTGCTGAGTCAACCGGAGGCTGGCTGCACAGTCCTTGCCATGGAGATCGCAAAACAAGATCAATTTCTCAACCCGAACACGGTGAAGATCATTCACAACGATAAGGGTGAAGTGCTTTATACCTCTCGGGCGCCGGTTCCTTATTGCGCCGGGGATTTTTCGCTGGATCTCGGCGCCAAAAGAATTTATGGAATTTTTGCGTTCCGGTGGAGCGCGCTAAAGGCCTTCACAAGCATGGAAGAGACTCGTCTGGAAAAGGTGGAGTCTTGCGACAGTAATCGTATTTTGGATAGCAACTTCACGCAGTATATAGCGCCGTATCCTTACCGGCCCTCTTTCTCCGTCGATAGCCCGGAAGATATTCCGTTGGTGGAAAGGCACATCCAAGGAGATGTGCTGTGGGGTACCTATTAGTGTTTGCGATCCTCGCGAAGCGCATTCATGTAATGGGCGCCTAAGTAGCGTCCTTCTTTATAAAACATTTCGCGGATGAAGCCCTCTTCTTTAAAGCCGGCCGCTTGAGCGCACTTCAAAGAGGCGGTATTGCCTTCGACAACCCAGGCATAGATACGATGTAAATTCAGCGTGGTAAAACCATACTCAGAAATCAAAGCCCAGGCTTGCTTGCCTATTTTTTTACCCCAGAACTCCCTTTCCCCGAGCAAAATCCCAAGCTCTGCGGAACGATGGACCCAATCAATTTTGTGCAGGCCCACGTTTCCAATGTGACGGTGGGAATCGCTGTCGGCAATTGCCAGTACTACGTCCGATTGGCTTGCGGCCAACGATTCGTAATAGGCTGATTGACGCTCGCGGCTATTCGGGAAGATTTTCTTGTTCTGGAATCGGGTGACTTCGGCATCATTCAGCCACTGGTACCAATCTCCAGAGAGATCCGTTTCCCGCAATTCGCGCAAATAAAATCCATTTCCTTTTAAGAAAGGCACATCTTTCATGATTCCTCCCGAACAAGTAAGGCCTCAGTTATCGGTGGGTCCTTGTTTCGGACCTCGAAATTTGCCTCGCCACTTCAAGCTAAGTGGCTCGCAACTTCGATTTTGCACGCTACAAAAAGTAAAACCCACCGATAACTGAGGCCTTACCCCAACAAAAGTGTAGCGGTTGACGCTCCTCTTTTCACCATAGTAACGTCGTAATAATTTCAAAAACTAAATTGATACACTTGGTCATACCTTAAAATCCGATGTTTGAGCTTTCTCCTGACGGTAAGAGCCGCATTCTTAAGAGAGCGGTAATCTCTCGTTTTGTAGAGGAAAAATTACTGAGGCTTTTCTCCGAGGGAAAACTATTCGGCACGGTGCACACTTGCATTGGTCAGGAATTCACAGGAGCGGTCGTAGCCGAGTTCGTGAAACCAGGAGACACTCTTTTTTCCAATCACCGGTGTCACGGTCACTTTATTTCTCACACGGACAACGTGGAAGGCCTGCTTGCGGAATTGATGGGAAAAGAAACGGGCGTCTGTGCGGGCCGCGGGGGAAGCCAACACCTTTGCCAAGACGGCTTTTACTCAAATGGAATTCAAGGCGGCATTCTTCCCGTCTCGACGGGGCTAGCATTCGGCCATCAGCTATCCAAAACAGACGCGATCGCCATCGTTTTTATCGGGGACGGCACGCTGGGCGAAGGGGCCGTGTATGAGTCGCTCAATATCGCCTCCAAGTGGAAGCTTCCCCTTTTGATCGTGCTTGAGGACAACAAGTATGCGCAGTCGACGAGCCAAGAAGAAACATTGGCCGGTTCCATCATTGCAAGAGCGGAAGCCTTTGGAATTTCCACCGCGGCGGGGAATACCTGGGACTGGGAAAGTCTTCACTCTACGGTCGGAGAGGTAATTTTGCGCGTGCGAGAGAAGAGAGAGCCTGCTTTTCTCGTCATCGATACCTTCCGATTGAAGGCCCACTCTAAAGGAGATGACAATCGCCCGAGAGAGTTCGTAGAGCCCTACGAAAAAAGGGACCCCCTGAACCAGTTTCTCTCGAGTGACGCTGGCAAGAGTTCGCATTGGATTGAAGAATGCATGCAACGAGTGGAAAAAGCGGCTTTTATCGCGGAGAACGCGCCAACCCCCCGCATTGCACCCGTTACCCGGACTGAGGGCCCCATTGCTTTTAGCGCAATTACGTTACCGGAAAAGCGCGTGTTAAAGGCAATTAATGAGTCTTTCCATCGTGTGATGGAAAACGATAAGAAGGTCATCTTCCTCGGCGAGGATATCCGATCACCTTATGGGGGGGCCTTTAAGGTCACTCAAGGCCTTTCCGATTTCGACAGCAACCGGGTTCGCAACATGCCGATTTCCGAGTCCGCCATTGTCGGGGTCGGCACCGGGCTTGCGCTCGCAGGTTATCGCCCCGTGGTTGAAATCATGTTCGGTGATTTCTTGGCTTTAGCACTCGATCAAATTCTGAACCACGCCGCGAAATTCGAGGATATGTATAACGGCAAGGTTGAGGTAAACCTCATCGTCCGGACACCGATGGGTGGAGGAAGGGGTTACGGGCCCACCCACAGTCAAACGCTCGATCGCCATTTTCTCGGAATTCCGGGCCTTCGGGTTCTTGCGTTGAGCCACCTCGTCGATCCTTCCTCTTTATACGATAATCTTTTCAAAATGAAATGCGGACCGACTCTAGTCATTGAAAACAAGCTGCTTTATGCCACCCAGCTAAAAGCAAAACCTGTGGACGGGTTCGATCTGCTAAATTCGAATGAGACGTTTCCCACCGCGCACCTGGTTCCGCGGAGTAAACATATCGATCTGACTTTGTTTGGATACGGGGGAATTACACCTGCCCTAATATCGGCCGCAGAACTTTTATTTAACCAACACGATCTCATCGCTCAGGTCATTTGCCCTTCGCAAATTTATCCTTTGGATGTGGAGCCGTTACTCCCCCTAATCGAGCGCGCCCGGCACCTCCTTATCGTCGAGGAAGGCCAAGGTTTTGCCTCGTTAGGATCCGAATTTCTCGCGCAGGTGCATCAAAGGACTCGCGGATCAATGCCATTAATACAACGTCTATCTGCGAGGCCGGGCTGTATTCCGGCAAGCGGACCCATGGAAAAAGAATTTCTCCCTAATGTGGATAGCATCGTTAAGACCTGCGTGGAGATGATTCAGTGAGGACTGAAATCAACATCCCTCGGGTAAATACGAATGAAAACGATGTGGAGATCGTCCATTGGTATGTGGAAGACCGTAGCCATATCGAAGCGGGTGCGGACTTGGTCGATATAGGAACTTCGAAGGCCACGATGACCTTGCAGGCAGAAAAATCAGGGTACGTTACGAGGCTCGGGGAAAAAGGCCAGATGAAGCCCGTGGGCTCGGTAATCGCGCGGATTTCCGAAACACAGGAAGCATTGGTCGAAGAGCCTTCAATAAAAGAGTTGGAAATCGAAAGTTTCAGTGAGGCTCGTTTTTCCGAACCGGCCAGGAAGTATCTGAAAGAACACTCTATAGACGAATCTCGATTCAAAAATCAGGGGCTCGTCACTGTAGAAGTAATTCGTCAGGGGCTCGGTTTATCGGTTCCAAAACCCATGGCCATTACTCCCGTCAAAATCGAGCCGGTTCCTTATGCCACTGAGGTAGGAATTCGGCGCGAGCCTGTATTGAGATCTAAAAAAATAGAGATAGCAAATCTTCAGCGTGGCCAGGAAGGGGGAGTAAATAGCACGCTATCCGTCTACCTTCATTCCCAAGCAATAAGAAGAAAGTTCGAGCAGGAAAAAATTTTTGGTGGAGCGCTTTTGCCGATTATCGTCTTTGAAGTCGCTCGACTTCTCAAAGAACAGCCGAGGCTCAATTCGTTTTACGAGAGTGAACAGCTCAACTATTACGATCATATTAATATTGGTATCGCTCTGGATATCGGAAAAGGTCTCAAGGTTGTCGTGCTCAAGGGCACGGATCGGTTGTGGCCGAATGGCATTTACGAAAGGCTCACCGACTTCGGTCGAAAGGATCTGGAAAACCAATTGGGGCAGGAGGATCTCGAGGGCTCCACTTTTACCATCTCGGATCTTTCAGCGGCAAATATTCTAAACTTTGTGCCGCTCATCAATGGCCGGCAAGCGGCGATTTTGGGAATTGGCGGGGATAGCTCACTTCCGGGCTCACCAATTACACTGACTGTGACATTCGATCATAGGGTGGTCACCGGGCGGGAAGTAGCCGACTTTCTCTCCCGGCTTCGGGAAAGGGTGCTCAGCTACGGCACCAACGCGGGGAAATCTGGGGCTCCGACGGCCGGAAATATATGCTGTGATTTTTGCCTCATCGATCTCGAGTCGTACTATAAGAAATTCGGTAGTTCCGCCATGCTACTCAACTATGTCCGACCCGATGGCGCCACTGGGCACGTTTGCCATGTCTGTTCGCAAGGGTATTGATTGGAAGAGGTTGTAAAAACAATAGCGAAAGTACTGCGCAGGGATTCGGGGAAGATTTCGCCTGACGATTCGTTGCAGGCCCTGGGAGTCGGATCCTCCATTGTTCTTGAGATATTAAGAAGCTCTTTAGAGAGAAAATATCAGAAACGCGTCACCCCTCTGACTCTTAACATGAGAGTAAGAGAGATCATTGACCTCATTGAAGGGGAGCAACAACCCGTTCCCGCGGTGCCTCTGAGTTCGGGATTTGAGACACAATCTCCCCGGACCGTTTCCTTCGGCTTAGGGGTCGGAATAGACATTGAGGAGGTAGATAGCCTTCCAAATATTTCAGACCTAAGGGAGCATCCTTTTTATACGGCGACTTTTTCTTCAGAGGAGCTTGCCACGGCGATTCTTAAGCCTGAGCCCAAGGTGCACTTATGTGGAATCTTCTGCGCGAAAGAAGCGTTAAGGAAATCCTCCCCGGCACTTCTTACCCTTCGATTCAGCGAGATATTAACGTTCCATGAAGAGGGAAGGCCTCGGGTAACCACCTCCTTTTCCAATCTGAACAATTCCTTTCGCTTCGAATTGAGCATTAGCCACACGTCTCATTATGCGACAGCAGTGGTGATCGCACTTCGTATATGAATTGGTCGGGAGAAATTTTTCGCCGTACGATTGGCCAATTAAGCCGTGTTGATTCATGGGTGAAATTGCGTCAAGCCTTTTCCGAAAGGTGGCAAATCGGAAACGCCCTATTGCCCCGACGAGCGGTTACTTTGCCTCTACGTTTAGAGGATCGAGTCTTAATCGTCGGTGTAGGCATTAGCGGGCTGACGGTGGCGAAGGAGCTGGCCTCACTCGGGTTTCGAAACGTTCAGATTTTGTCGCGTGATGGCCGATTCGGCGGAAAGTGCGTCCATTGGGGCTGCATGCCATCGGAGTTTTCATTTGCCGATCCTAAGGCCAAAGCAAAAGGCAGAAAAGAGTTCGTCGGCCGTCTTGAAAAATTGGCTGAACAGCAGTTCCAGGCTCTAGGATATGAAATAGTCCGAGGGGAGCTCAAAGCAATACGGGACTCAATTGCCCATTTAAGTTCCGGAGAAGAGATTTCTTTCGACCGGCTGGTTTTATGTACGGGGAATAAAGTGGTCCCACCGCATTTCCTGTCTCCTAATATCTCGCTCCAGGAATTTTGGGATCTCAATCCAGGCAAGCTCGTTCTCGTCTCCGATGGAACCCCCACTTCCCTTAGTCTTGCGAGTCTTGCTACCGAGCTAGGCCATAGTGTGACTCTTCTATTTCTTAAATCGCCCGCCCTGAGCCATCTTCCTTCCTTTCGTTATTATCAACGACAGGTCGAACGTCAGGGTGTTGAGATCAAAGTAGTTCAGAGTCTCGAGCAAAAAGAGGGTGAGCTCAAAGCAAACGTACAAGGCAAATCCCTGGTATTTAAATTCGATACGTTTCTGTATGACGGCAGCCCGAAGCCGATGCTTCCTATGATAGACGGGAAAATGCCCTCGTTCTATGCGCTCGATCTTTCCTTGGGCTCCTTCCCCGCCCGGCCCGACATTACTTGTGTAGGGGACGCCGCGGGCTTTCTCTCCGCGACCGAAGCCGAAGTTCACGCCATGTCCGTAATACAAACCTGGCGAGGTGGGCAAACTCTACGAATGAAAGACATCGAAAACCTTCCGGTCCGATTTCACGCAAAAACCTCCTTTGCCATGGTCGGAGCCCCCTGGACTTTGACGTGCCACGAATGGCGAGAGGTAGACTTCGGTGTTTTGGGGTGGGAAAAAATCTATCAATCCCCCGGAAAACTTTGGTACCTGTTCAATCGTGACACGCAAAGAGTCGATGCCATTCACCTCTGTCATGCTAAAGCCGGCGAACTGATTTCTGTGGCTTCGGCCATGATGGAACACCCGATATCGGACTTGCGCTGGCAGACTTTATCCGTGCATCCCGATAGCTCCGAGATCTTCAAGGTAATGGCCCAGGAGATTCAAAGGGGTCTGCCGAATAGGCGACCTTTGCCGGCGATTCTCGAGGAAAAAGAGATCCTGCTGCGGCTGCCCTCGGACGCAGACCTTCAACACCTTTGTCCCGACTGGCTCTCTGACGAAGAATGGCGGCGGGGCCTGCTTTCGTCCCGGCCCCATTTCTACTATGCGTTTTATTTAGGAATGAAGAAGGGGCTGAATCAAACGAAATCCGCCATTTCGCTACCTATCCCGTCGCAAGGGGATATTGGTGATGTGTCGTACTTTTTCGACGAGGAAAAAGGGATCTTGGATCTGCGGGGCCCTAACAGGAGAGTGCGCGTATTAAGAAGTTAACTCGTTGCTGCGGTAGCGAATCACCTTTGCCGGAACTCCCGCGCAGACGGTATTCGCAGGAAGCTTTTTTGTAACGAGACTCCCCGCTGAAATTACGCAATGACTTCCGACTGAAGCCCCCGCCGTGATGACCGTATTTGAGCCTATCCAGACATCATCGCCGATCTCGATGGAGCCGTGAATGTGCCCCTGCTCGGAAATGGGCTTTTCGGATTCTGAAAAATTATGATTGCTGGCACGAATGACGACATTTTGTCCGATCATCACGTTGCTGCCGATGAGAATCGTGCCCCCATCATTGGCGTCGAGGGAAGAGTTCGAGTTGATGCCGACCTTATTTCCCAGGGTCAACGTTCCGGTTTCAGCACATAAAAGAGAGTTCCGCATGACCCGAACATCGTCTCCAAGAGAAATGCCCTTCCCGAGTACCGATACACCGACATCGAGGACTAACCGCTTACCCATACGAACTCCCCTTGCCCGCAAAAATAAGCGGCGGAGCAGCTTGCCGGTTTTACCTGGCACAAAGGCAAGGAAATGCGTGAGAAATACATTGAGTTCATCGATAAACAGAAGAGGGAGTTTTAAGCTGATACTAAGCGTGCTCATATTTCAAACAAAAGAGTCCGCATCCCGTGCTTCTTCGAGTCCGGCGATAGCAGCCCGGCCCATGGCTAAAATGGCCTCTTCGGCGCTTCCACCGATATGAGGAGTAGCTAGAAAATTTGGCAAAGCAAGAAGCTCGTTGTCACGGGGAGGCTCCTCAATGAAAACATCGAAAGCCGCGCCCGTGAGCTTTCCCTCCTTGAGCCATTCTTTCAATGCCTCCTCATCAACAATTCCCCCTCGGGCAGTGTTGATAAGAACGGCGGAGACCTTCATCAGGCGAAGGCGATCGCGATTGATCAAAGACCTGGTCGAGGGATTCAATGGAACGTGCAAGGAGACTACGTCAGATTGCTTCAACAGTGCGTCGAGCGAAAGCGTTTCCGCACCGACGTCTTTTGCAAAATCCGTGAGGTCCAAAATATCGTGAATTAGAATTCGGCAATTGAAGGGTCGAAGCAGTTGAATGAAGTCTTTACCCACATGACCGCAACCGATGATTCCGACCGTACGCCCCGTGAGAAGGTTTCCCGTCAATTGTCTCCATACTTGATTGCGAACTTCCAGGTTCGCCCGAGGAACTTGACGCAAAAGTGAAATCGCGAAGGCTAACGCTAGCTCCGCCACCGAACGCTTATTGACTCCGCCCTTCCAACCCAAACGTACATCAAAGCGCTTCATCGCGGAAAGATCGAGCTTGTCTATACCAACCCCGTACTTAGAGACGACTTCTAAGTCGGGTAACTGCGACAAAACCGCCTCATCCAGGCTTTCCAGGGCGAGAATGGCCCGTTTATGTCCCCGCAGGAAAGCCACTAGCTCGGCCCCTCCAAGACTTTTACCCGCGTCATTAAACATTACGCGTTCATACTTTTCCAGAAGTTCGGCGCGAAGAATGGGATGGCGCGAAAACGAACGCGAAGTCACCGCGACGGGATCTTTCTTTTTCTCTGCCATGTGTCTTTTCACCCCCGACTGACGGATGATAAAAGTAACATTTGGTAGATTCCAAAGTAAACTCTTCGCGACCAAAGCAAATCACATGGCATTAATAGAAAAGCTGAAAGTGGGCATCGCGGGCTTTGGTGTCGTCGGAAAGAGGCGGCGGCAATGTATCGAACAACACCCCCGACTCGAAGTGGTGGGCCTCGCAGATCGGGCTTTTGGTGAAAACCATACGGCCAAAGACGGAGTCCGAAACTATGTCGATTTTCACCAGCTTATTGAAAAGGAAAAGCTCGATGTCCTTTTTGTTTGTCTGACCAATGACGTTGCCGCCGAAGCTACCTCCCTGGGACTGCAGAGTGGAGCCCATGTCTTTTGTGAAAAGCCACCCAGCCGCAATCTGGAGGAGCTTGCCCAAGTCGGTGAAATTTCTAAGAGACACCCTCGACTGAAACTTAAATACGGTTTCAACCACCGCTACCATGACTCCGTTCGTGACGCGATGGCCATCATCGAAAAAGGCTCATTGGGAAAGCTGATTAATTTAAGGGGGGTTTACGGAAAATCCCAAATGATTACCTTTGGCGCGGGCGATTGGAGAACGAAACGAGCAATTGCTGGCGGCGGCATCCTGATGGATCAGGGAATTCACATGGTAGATATGATGCGTCTTTTCGGGGGGGAATTTACCGAGATTCACAGCTGTGTTTCTAATAGCTTTTGGCAGCATGATGTCGAGGACAATGCATATGCCTTAATGCGAACTCAATCTGGCATAGTCGCAATGTTGCATTCCTCAGCCACGTTGTGGCGACACCGGTTTCAACTGGAGATGGCGTTATCCCGAGGTTCGATAGAACTTTCGGGAATTCTCTCCGGTTCGAAGAGCTACGGTGAAGAGACGATCACCATTGCTTACGTCGGCAAAAACGATCAAGGAGTTCCACGCGAGCAGACGACTCGCTACAATCAGGATAATTCATGGTCGGACGAGGTGAATGAGTTTGCCGATGCCATTCTTTTCGACCGGCCCATTGTTCATGGGACTTTTGCGGAAGCCCAAAAAACGCTCGAACTCGTAACACAGATCTACAAGGCCGATCCGCGGTGGCGAGAGGCGACGGGTCGAGCGGTCCCTTTCGCGTGGAGTGTTGACGAAACAGCTCCCCTCGACGCATAGTTAGCGTTCACACAAATATCAGGGGAATAATGCCAGACCTGATTCAAACCAAAATTGAAGGCGTTCTTTCCATTCCGCTTCGCAAAATCCCCGACGAGCGCGGCTCAATCATGCACATGCTACGATGCGATGCTCCTCATTTTGATAAATTTGGAGAGATCTATTTTTCAACCGTCTATTCGGGAGTGGTAAAGGCCTGGCATCTTCATACTCGCATGACCCAAAATTATGCCGTGGTCGCGGGGATGATTAAGCTCGTCCTATATGATACTCGGGATGCTTCGCCCACTTTTGGAGCGTTGCAGGAGTTTTTTCTAGGCGAAGAAAATTATGTGCTCTTGAGAATTCCCCCGGGCGTTTGTAACGGATTCAAAGGACTAGGAGAAGGGCGGGCAATTGTAGCGAACTGCACGACTGAACCCCATGATGCATCCGAATTGCAGCGCTTTGATCCCTCCACGCCGAAAATTCCCTACGATTGGTCACTCAAGCATGGCTAGCCGCACCGTGGGCAGCAGACGGCGGTTACTCATCCTGCTCGAAGCTACGTTGGGGGGAACCCGTAAGTACGTTATCGATCTGTTGAACGGTATCGACAAGAATCGATTTCAAATTACATTTGTTTACGCCACGGGCCGTGCCGACGATGCCTTTCGTACTGAATTGGGGGAATTGCGCAAAAAGGGAGAAGTCGACCTGATTGAACTTCCGATGTGTCGCCAGATTGTTCCTCTCACAGATCTGGTCTGTTTCCTCAAGCTGTTAAGAATCATTCGTAAGGGCAAGTTCGAGTTAGTCCATTGCCATAGTTCTAAGGCTGGTTTTTTAGGAAGGTTGGCTACGAAACTTGCCGCTCCTGGGACGCCGACGATTTACTCGCCAAACGCAATGGCTCTAAATATCAGCAGGCTCTACAAATACCTCGAAAAGTTTGCGTCCTACTTTACGGATCGTATTATCGCGGCCGCGAATTCCGAAAAGCAGGAAATTGTTGAAAACCGCATCATTGCCCCGAGTAAGATTGTCACTATTAGTTTGGGTGTTGATATCCCTCTCCGGGAAAAATCATCACGTTTGAGAGACGAGCTAAAGCTTTCGCCTCAGACGATATTGGTGGTCAGCGTAGCTCGGTGTACTCGGCAGAAAGACCCGCTTACCTTTCTCAAAGCGGGGGAGATTTTGATGCGCCAAGAGCGTGATGTCCATTTCGCCTGGCTTGGAAATGGGGAACTTGAAAACGAAGTGAAAGAATTCATTCAGGCACATAACCTTCAAGATGCTGCCAGCTTCATTGGAAACCGAAGGGATACACAGGAGCTTTTAAGCGGCGCCGATATATTTGCGCTAGCTTCACTCTATGAGTCGTTCGGCTACGTGACCTGCGAGGCGATGGCGTGGGGAATTCCCGTAGTGGCCACAGATGTAGTGGGAACTCAGAGCGTAGTGATCAACGAGGTTACGGGATTTCTGGTCCCTCCGCAGAATGCTGACGCGCTAGCGGATAAGATTTTCTGTCTCGCCCAAGATCCCGCTCTTCGATCGAAAATGGGTGAAAACGGAAAGAAGCGAGTGCTGGAGGCTTTTTCGGTGCGCAAAATGGTAACAGAAACTGAACAGCTCTATGTTGAGTCGCTGACGAATCCGTCGTGGGTGCGGGCCGCTGCTGATAGAGTGTTGAGCGCTTCCGGACAATTAAACTTTGCGAGGAAAGAATGAGTTTCGCAGATGCTAATTGGATAGGGAGAAGAGTCTTCGTCACTGGGGCAACTGGCCTTTTGGGTTCCCATTTGGTACGGATGCTTTGCGAAAGGCAGGCGGAAGTTATCGTTTTGGCTAGAGAGCAAGTGCCGTCTTCCCTTTTCTATTCCTCGTGCCCCGAGTGGAATCTCGTTAGTAAGGTTACGGTCGTCAAAGGATCCATAGAGGACGAGGGAATTTTTGGCCGGATTCTCGACGAACATGAACCCGACACGGTTATTCACCTCGCTGGCCAGGCGATTGTGCAGACCGCGAACCTTAGCCCGATCCCGACCTTTAAACTGAATATTGAGGGGACTTGGAATTTATTAGAGGCGATTCGCCTACACCCGAAAGAAGTGAGTAGAGTGATCATTGCCTCTTCCGCGCGCGCTTATGCGAGATCGGAAGGGGGGGCGCACGACGAAAGTTTCCCACTGAGGGGAGATCACCCTTACGATGTTTCGAAGAGCTGCGCGGATCTCATCGCTCGAAGCTACGCCATTGCTTATAAACTCCCGATTTGTATTACCCGCTGTGCGAATTTTTTCGGCCCGGGGGATCTTAATTACAGCCGAATCATTCCTGGAACTATCCGCAGCGTTCTCCAGGGTAAAAGCCCCGTAATTCGAAGCAATGGGAAATCGGTTCGTGACTTTCTTTATGTGGAAGATGCTGCGAGCGCTTATTTGACTCTTGCCGAAGAAATGGAGCGAAACGATTTTCGAGGAGAGGCTTTTAATTTTTCTTACGGCTCAAAGTTAACCGCGTTGGAAATTGTAGAGCAGGTTCTCGAAATTATGAGTAGAGGTGATCTCAAGGCGACTGTCTTGAACCAGGCTGTCAACGAGGTTCCAGTTGAGTCTCTGAATAGTACAAAAGCGAGGGAGATTTTAGGTTGGCGGCCGCGTTTTGGTTTCCTAGAAGGCTTACACAAGACAGTGAAATGGTATTCGCAAATCTTGGCAGAGGACATTAACTTCAGATTTGTTGACTCCCCCTTGAAAAATATCGAAGCGTCTAAGTAACTCTTTCGGCTTCCGGTGTTCCTTTTTTTCTTCCTGAGGGAAGGATGCGAATCCAATCCATGGGACTGACCCGATTCACCGAAAGGAGAGAGGGGTAGGCCATAGAGAAAAGCAAGACACTCACGCCATATACCATTAAAGAGATTGTCACGCGGCCGATCGCACCCAAGTGATCCCCGACATGGAACCCTGCCTGCCAGCCTAGAAATGCGGACAGCCCGAATGAGGCGAGGATTAAGAGTTCCTTTCTTATCTCCGCCCAAATATCGAAATTAAACCTGCGGCTATTGGAAACATAAATCGTATAAGCCGTAATCATTCCCGCAATCAGAGTATTCGTGGCAACACCAAGTGCCCCAAGTCCCAATCCGGGAATCGCCCAATGGCGAGGAGCAACGAGAAAGTAGACTAAAACCGTGCTAAAGATATCGCGTACGATACCCACCTGCATCCAGAGGCGTGTATAGTTCGTCGCGAACTGCGCCGCATGTCCCAGCTGTGCAGTGGCGCGAACTATTGGATAAAATGCAAAGACCGCTAAGGTTTTCCAGCCCTCCGCAAAGGCCGGCCCGGAATATACGATTAGAATGTCCTTCGCATTCATCGCGACAAAGAGCGACGGGAATGCAGCAAGTGCGAATATGCGGGGTACATAAATCTGAATCAAAGAGCGGAGTCGTTCGGTTTGTGAGTTAGCGAACGCCACGGCACACTCTCGATGGAAAATATTGGTCAAGGCATTGGTAATGAGAAAAATTGCCGTCCCTATCAGCGTGGCGACGCCAATGTAAGCCTGCTCCGTAGAGCCATTTACTATCTGTAGGATCCACCGATCCGCGGTCATCGCCACCATTGCGAAGAGACTATAAACGATTAGAGGCTTGCAATAAGCGTAGTAGCGGCTCCCTGCTCTCTTAAGGGAGGTCGACGAAAAGTCTATTCGCTGCCTCCCCATTCCTTTATGGCCGTATCGGAAACATAAAAAGCAAAAGACAAGATTCGGAATCGTGGTAAGGAGAATCGCCAGAGTCAAATCTAGTCGCTTCCACGCCGCAAGCAACAGAATCGCAAGCAGAGTGAT
>JAHFAF010000374.1 GCA_023250715.1 Pseudobdellovibrionaceae bacterium
TTCCGTTGTATCCAAAGCAGTAGGGATCATTATCCACGATATAGCAGGTGTGCGCTCCACCCACTGTGACCGCCGTCACTTCGCCCGTGACAACCGTGGCAAGCACGGGCTCTTTCGAGTCCACATCACTCGCGTTTCCGAGCTGGCCAAAACCATTATACCCCCAACAGTAGAGCGCTCCACCCTTCGCGACAGCGCAAGTGTGATGCTTATAGGCGGCCATCACTGAGGAAACGGTTTGTGTCTCCGCAGCGCGAAAGCCGCAGCTCGAAAGGATTCCCAGAAGTAAAATTTGAACAAGAAATTTCATTTTGCCCAAGGCCCCGCCAATACCGGCAATGAACTGTCGATGAGTGGTTTCCCATTACCTAAGGAACAGCTCCCGCCGCTGCTCCCCCAGCAGTAAACCTGCTGCGAAAACACAGCACATGAGTGGTAAGCTCCTGGGGCTAGAATTTCGACGGTACCTTCTGGTACCACGACGCCGACTGGAACAGAACTATCTGTCGTTGTATTATCCCCCAATTGACCCGAGTCGTTCCGTCCCCAACTAAAAAGTTGCCCGTTTGCGATCGCCAGCATGTGCTTCGATCCGCCGGCGATTGCCGTCACACCACTCGTCAGACGTGAAACTTCCACTGGAATCGAGCTATCCGTAGTGGTGTTATTTCCCAGCTGCCCGTAATCATTGCCCCCCCAACACTGGATCGATCCGCCCACCAAAAGCGCACAGGTGGAATAACCCATGGCCGTAATCGCCGAAATGCCAGAGGAGAGGCCATTCACCCCTGCAGGTGTAGGATCTTTCGCGCCCGTAGATCCCCTTCCTAGCTGACCCAGATCGTTTTTCCCCCAACAAAAAACGCCGCCGTTTATTAGGGCACAAGAATGATAATTACCGGTCGCGATCGAGGTAGGGATCGCCGGCAGGGAAATCGATACGGCAGAATCTTCAATTGCTGTAGAAGCCCAATCATAGCTCTCCCCCCAGCACTGCACGCCCTCATCCGATAAGGCGCAGACATGTTGCGCTTTCGCGCTGATCTGTTTTACGTGGGTTAAGGTCCCTAGGACCTCGGTCGGCAGGGCGTGATCCGTTCCCTTATCCCCAGTTCCTATCGAGCCGTACGCGTTGTACCCCCAACAATAGAGAATGCCATCCGCGACAGCACAGGAAATACTTCCCGTCATTACCAAATGCTCCACCGTACCACTGAGCGTGGCCCTGGCCGGACGAGTGGAATCGATGATAAGACCATTTCCCAACTGACCGTAGGCATTGCCTCCCCAACACTGAAGAAGACCATTGGCAATAGCGCAGGCGTGATAGCCACTGGAGAGCCCGGTGAACACATCGGCTGTGACTTCAGATTTTTTCGCGCAGGTGCTTAAGCAAAGAATGGAAAGAACAGAAATGAATGTCAGCGTTTTCATCATTCCTCAAAAACTATACGAAATATCTACAAGCAATAAGGGCTGGAATCCCTTGAAGTCGAAGAGCCTCAGCGAAGACGACTCGAACAGGTATTGGAACCCAAGCCGAGCCCCGATATTCAAGTCGAACTTAGAAATCGCGCGGTAGCCCAATGCACTCGAAAGGACTGTCCGCCTGGAACTCTCCTCCAAGCCATTTTTGGTGGCACTGAGCCAGTACACACCCCCGCCCGCTTGCGCATAGAAACCGAGGAATGGCCCGCGTCCCAGGGAATAATCCACCGTGATCAAGCCGCCGGTCGCCTTTTGAGCAGTGCCACTCGATGTCGCGCTTAAAAACACTGGCTGAATCCCGAACGCCCATTTTCGCCAAGGGGCGTATTGGATCTGGGCGACGGGAATAATGTAGGAAAAACCGGCAGCAACCCCTAAGCCAACATTAAAGTGCCTGCGCTTCCCAGGAACACGCGTGCTTAAGAAAGACTCGCTTGCGGGCGCGCGATCGACTTGCTCGTCCTCATCCTCCATTTTGATCTCCGGCTCCGGAGGTGGCTCGACCTTCGCTACTTTCTTTTTCTTTTCGTTTTTCACCTCGACCTTCGCTGCAACTACCGGCTCAGGCTTAGGAGGAGGGGGAGGAGCTAACACGATCGTATCGCCGGGCTTCGGTAAGTCTTTTTTTACTACCTTCTTTTTCTTCTTCTTATCCAACTTTACCGTGGCTTCCGTCGGAGTCGAGAGAACCACTTTTCCGCAGGCCAGTTCCTTTTCGCCCCGACTCACACAAACTTTTTCTCTAAGTTTCCACGGCCTATCTTCCGGCTGGGAGATGGTGATCGTGTCGCCCTTTTTCGCCGTTGAAACAACCTGGGCTTTGGGATCCTCCGCGAAAAGAGGCAACACCAAGACAAGGCCTAGAATAAATACAATCTTCATGGCTTCTCCAACACTGATTCAAGTTCTACGTAGGCCCGCACCACGCCATCTTCGCGGGTGGAATACTCTGAGTAAGAATCTATTCGTAATTTCTTATTCACAAAATGAAAGCTCTGGGCATACCCCACTGGCAATTTCACTTTAAAAGCCTGCTCTCCCATAACTTCCGCGAGAAATTTGTTACCCATGTACACTTCGGCATCGTGGCTTAGAGTAATCTCTAATACTCCCTCTGGGACAACGAGCGGAGCCTGGGGAGGGGGGATCACTTCCTTTACCGGAGCGGGCATTTCGACGACTACGGGCAGAGCCGGCGGCTCCTCGATGACCACAGGCTTGGGATGCACGCGGCCGATCAAAACAATTCCAATGGCCCCGCAGAGCAACCAAAAAACGGTCAGGAGCTCGGAAAGATAAGGAGATTGGGAACGCTCGACCATTCCTCCTTATCGGCAAAAATTGTGCTCAAGTTTAAGACTAAAACAACCCGAAAAGGGAAATGGGAGACCCTGAATTTGCGAGGCTGTAGGCCGAAGCAATCTCGTTGGATCTCGGTAAATCAACGAGATTGCCGCGTCACTCACTTCGTTCGTTCCTCGCAAATGCGCGCAATGAAAACCGTTCGAAAAACTCCGCCCCAATTGCCACCCACACGGCTTGCGGACGTGTTTGCCCAGATGATGGAAATTCCCAAGGCTCAGCGTTCCGCCTTCTTGATTGAACGGGAAAAGGAAGATCCGCAGTTAGCAGCCCAAATCCAGGAATTCGGGATTAAGAGAAAGACTCTGGACAGTTTTCTGGAAGGCTCCTTTTCCCCCAGTGACATTCACCTGACTGAAGAGACAGGCGGATTTGCGCCGAAACGCCTTCTGGGCGAAGGAGGGTTCGCGAAAGTCTATTTGGCCGAAGATTTAAGTCTCGGAAGAACTGTCGCGCTGAAAGTCTCCCTTCTCAAAGGGCGCGAGGCTAAGATTTTGGCACTTCTTGATCACGACAACATCGTCAAAGTGCATTCCGTTCACGATGACGAAGTGAATAAGCTCCACATCATCTGTATGCAGTACGTCGATGGGGTAAATCTCTCGGATCTCATCGAACATCTCGCAGGCTTTCGTATTCATCCCAAAATGGGAAGGCAGATTATTCGGTTTTTGAAAGGGTCCGCTACTTCCGCACTCGCCCAAATGGACCTGCAGGACTTTGTCCTCGCTATTGGAATTCAGATGGCGGACGCGCTTGAATTTGCCCATAGCAAGGGAATCCTTCATCTCGATGTGAAACCCAGTAACATCCTTCTCAACCGAGAGGGACGCCCCTTTCTCACCGATTTCAACGTCTCTCTAGATTCGCGAACGGGAGCCGGCCCCACCGGCGGCACCGTGGACTACATGCCCCCCGAGCAGGTTGCGGCCATTGAAAGCCCCGACGGAAATTCAAGAGTGGATCGCCGTACGGATATCTACTCCCTAGGAGTCGTTCTGATCGCACTTGCCTGCCGTGCGGGAACTCCCGAGCGCAGGTACAAATTTTTTGGAAAAATTTTAGAAGCGCAACATGCCGACGTCTTTAAGCTGGTCCCCACTTTACATTCGACGGGTATTGATTTCGGCCTAGCTCAGATCCTTAAGCGTTGTGTACTATCCGATCCCACGGGGCGATTTCAGAGTGCGAAGGAGCTGGGCGAAGCACTTAAGAATTTCAAAAAGCTCAGGAGAATCGGGCGAAACCTTCCCCAGGCCGGAATTTTTTCGGAATTGGCCACGGCTCTTCCCTTCGTCTCCGGATTATTTTTTAGTTTTCTTCCACAGGCTCTTGCAACCTTGCTCATTTGGCGGGAATTAGGAGCAATGACAAAAGCACTCCCCACTTTCGCGATAATTCAAGGAATATTCCTCGCTCTCATAGGGCTTTGTCTGAACAATGCCTGTCAATCTAGAGCGAAGGTCTTTCGATTTCCCGAGCAGTTCTTTCTTCTCATGACGCTATTTTGGCTTCCCATTTCTTTAGCGATGGGCGCAACCCTTCTCGGCCCGGACATTTCCAGACAGACTCTCGGCATTCTTCTGGTTCACTTGGTT
>JAHFAF010000063.1:0-13466 GCA_023250715.1 Pseudobdellovibrionaceae bacterium
TAATTTTTGAGTTTATTGTGCTCATTTGGAATTAAGTCGCGAGAAGTTACTCGATTATGCTATTTACCGCAACAAATGGCGACGAAAAACACCTGTTCGAATTGCTGGAAAGAGCCCACGTTGTGCGTGTGTGCGATGATTCCGCAAATTAAGACTCGAACAAGACTTTTAGTCCTCCAGCACCCGCAAGAAGCCCGAAATCAATGGGGAACAGCGAGACTTCTCACCCTTTCCGTACCTGGCTCCGTTCACCGCGTAGGCCTCTCCTGGCCGTCCTTGGCTAAAGTCATGGGTAGTCCCGTCCAAGCCAGTCGCTGGGGTGTTCTCTTTTTGGGGACTTTGAAACAATACAAGCCTGTTCCAGAGGCTCCAGGCCTTTACCCGCTGAATGGAAAGAAGCTCCCGAAGCTAGAAGGGCTTGTCCTTCTCGACGGTAACTGGAAACAGTCGAAAACTCTTTGGTGGCGAAACCCTTGGCTTTTGCGCCTTCACCGGCTTGTTTTGAATAGCCAGGCCCCGTCCCTCTACACGCCTCTTCGGAGACAACCACGCAAGGCCTGCCTTTCGACGATTGAAGCAGCGGCCGAGTGTTTTAGTTTCCTGGGAGAGAGTGAACAGACTTCAGCCGCCCTTAAGCAGCTTTTCGCAAGCTTCATTGATCTTGCGAACCACCGACGCCAAGGCGCCCTCGATTCGCATCCCAGCGGCGAAATGGTGCCCGCCGCCCCCGAACTCTTGAGCAATACCGACCACGGGAACAACTCCCGTTCCGCGTAAACTCACTTTGATTCTTCCATCAGGATCTTCTCGATAAAGGGCCGCGATTTCTACCCCTTCGAGAAGGGTGAGATGATTGATGAACGCCTCCGTGTCCTCGATCGTAGCACCGTAGGACTCGCGAAGCTTTTTCGGCACTTCCATCCACGCCATTTTTCCACCTACTCCAAGTTGCACTTTTTCGAGAAGATGGCCCAATAGCCGCGTCTTTCCGATGGAGTTCTGAGCGTAAATTTTCTGAAAGACTCCTTCAGGGGCCACCCCAGCGTCTAAGCACTTGGCCGCAACGAGGTGGGTTTTTGCTCTTGTCCGACGGTACCGAAAGCCGCCGGTATCCGTGACAATGGCGACATAAATTCCCAAGGCCGCCTCTTCAGTTAGGTTTTGACCGCACGCCTCGAAAAGTTCGAAGATGAGCTCTCCCGTTGCCCCGTAGCCTTCATGAACCAGGTGGTCCTCGGCGGAAAGACCGTCCGGCACGTGGTGATCGACAAACACAACTCTCTTTCCCATTGCCCAAATGGGCTTTTCCATCTCACCTAACATTCTGGGCTCGTTGGTATCGAGCACGAAAATCAAGTCCGCCGGTGCAAGGACCTGCCCTTGAGAAAAAACCTGAATTCGATGGAGAGGATCGACAAGTTGAAATTTTTCCGGCGTCGCGTGTGGATTGAGGATGGCGACTGTTTTCCCAAGGCTTCGAAGTAAGCCCGCGAGCGCGATCTCCGATCCCAAACCGTCCCCGTCGGGAGAAGCATGGGTGGTGAGCAAGAAACGTGAGTGAGCACGAATCAGGGCCGCGGTTTGGGCAAAGTTCATTTAGTTACTTCAACGTATTTGAGACGAATTTCAGTCAAAAGATTTCCCAAGAGCTTATCCTCGTCCGCCGATAGATTGCCTTTGGTCTTTGCCTGGAGCAACGACAAGATCTCGATATTCTGTTTCGCTAGCTCCGGATTCTTCTGCGTCTTCTTCGTAATAGGGTCGGGTGCGACGCCTAAATTGATGAGCGCTCCCGTAGCGAGAGAAAAACACAAAGTGGAGAAATCAATTTGCGAGCCAGCCGGCTCTTCCTTCGCCTTGGAGTCTTCTTTCATCGTAAAACCCTTGCCCTCGGGCTCTTCCGTTCTCGCTGAATGCCGTTTATCGACCACCTTGAAATCGTCTTCCTTCCCCGTCATGTCCTACCCCTGATCCTTTTCTTTCTCTTTTGTCTGAGCGTTGGCCTGAGCAATCACGGCCTTAATCGATTGAACTTCCGGCTTCGCGGCAGGCGCTGGCGCGGGAACCGCAGCCGCTGCGGCCACTGGCTTCGCCGGGGGCGCTTTCGCCGCCTTCGCTTTCGCGGCAGCTTCGAGATCCCGGATTTTTTTGCGCCTCACTACCAGCTCGCTGTAATCGAGAGTCATCACGGGAGCCAAATCCGCTTGCCCCGGCTTCAATACATTTTCCATTTTGGGGGCTTTGGCCCCTTGTCCCTGATAAATCCTGCGCATCTTCGCGAAGGAAAAATCCACGGGCAAGGTGTGTTCTTCCACCGTTCTAAAATCAATTGTAACGATTCCTCTTTTTCCCGCCTGCTGGGACTCAAGCACTCTAGCGAAAAGGGGAGGGAACTCCACCTCCTGCTGGAAGGGCGCTTTCAAAACGGGATCGTAAGTAACGGTGAAAACAGATTCCTTCGGCTCACCGTCCGGATTAAAAAGGCTGACCCGAAGGCGATAGACTTGAAGGCTAAAGGTCTGTGGTTCCCAGGTAACCCAAAACGTAAAGGTGCCAGGACGACTCCCTGACCCCACTCCTAGTCTCGGCTTACCCTTAGCTCGCTTACCTTCCACCACGCCGAGGATGACGGCATAGAGTCCGAAGAAGAACCCGACCGTTCCCGCCACCGCAACGAATAAGCTCAACCAAACCGGCATCTTAAGCCACTCCTCGTCCGGGCATTCGACTCTCTTTCCTTCCCCTCTGGGGGAGCCGAAGCCATTGAATTAGCTGACAAAAGTAGACTATCTGTACCATCCCTCCCCGGCTCCGTCTATTGAGAAAAAAGTCGAAAAAAGGTAAAAGGTGCCCCATGAAATCAATCGGGTTCTTCGCGGTGATTCTCCTTTTCCCTTTTTTTGCCCACGCCGAAGATATTCAAGCTGAGGCAGAGGTCCTACGGGAAATTCCAAAGGGCATTGGGATCGATCTCCAATACGTCCCAGCCCATTTTCCGAATTATGTCTGGGCAGGAGATCGCACGACAAACAACATGGGAAACGGCTTTCATCTTGGGGTCGAGTGGATTCCTTTCGATGAAAAATACGGAAAACTGGGATTTGGATTGGGTGTGGGAGTCTCCGCAATCCGCAATGTGCAATTTGGTGAGGACCGGGCAACTTTGACCGCGGTACCGGTTGAGCTCTCAATGTCCTACCGCCTGGATTACTTCGTAAGACAAGTCTTGGTTCCGCTCTTAAAGGTCAGCGGCGGCCCGACCTACGTGAAAACGAAGGGAATTGAAACGGACTGGGCAACCTTCCGAGGGATCAGTTATGGCGGCGGGTTCGAGCTTTGCTTGAATAGAATAGATTCCTTCAGTGCGAGCTACTTACAACATTCGACGGGAATTCATTCGACCTATCTTGTAGCCGAATATCTCCACACTGATTACCTCGGGGCGAAAAAGGGACCAAATCTGGTCCGAGACGAGTGGCGATTGGGGTTACGCTTCGAAATGTAAATAGATTCTGTCGCGTTCCGCGCAGAATCTACTTCGTTCAGGATAGTTTCTGTCGCGAACAATTGAAACGCGACAGAAACTAGCTTAAGGGATTCCCGCGCAGGTTATTCACGACAAACAAGATTCCCGCGATAAAGAAAAGAACCGCAATCACGAAATTGAGCCCATTACTGAAAATATGCAGCTCCGCCTTGGGATCCTCTTTCCGGCGAGCCTTCACTCCGACAATCGTGCGGTAAATGATGACGGGGCCGGACAGCACCAGCAGGATGCCGACTAGGATGAGGATGATATTGCCGCTCTCGATCGGTTTCATGACTCTTCCATTTATCCTATCGTTGATGAAGCATCAAGGTAATCAAAGTCTTCTTATTTTCTTTCTGCGCCGTGATTTCCCCTCGGTGGGCATCCACCACCCATTTACAGGTAGCTAAATTCAGACCCAGGTTCTTATGATGGTGAAGTTCCGACGAGGCGGTTTCCAGCGGCTTAAAGGCATCGGCCGAAAGGGGCTCCCCCTCCCTCGACAGCGTGATACTAAGGCTCTTTCCCTTGCTCTTACACTGAATTTGAAACGGACTTTGGGCCGGGGCCCGCATGTGCGCATCCTCAAGAAGGCAACGAAGAGCCAACTCCATCTTTGTGGTATCGCAAGACCACTTCGAAATTCCCTCGACCTTCCAATCGATTTTACGACCGCGAGAGGACCAATCCGTTTCCAACTTCGTGAATAGTGCCTCGAGATCCAAATCTTCAATTTTGAGATCGGGCTGCGACTCCAAGCGAACAAAGGTCAAAACTTCCTTTACGATTTCCGACAATCGATCGGTTGCCTTCGAAATAGCCGCTGCAGATTTCTTCATCTCCTCGGACAAACTTTTGTCTTTCAAAAGCGGCACGAAAGATCCCAGGATCGTAAGCGGCGTATTGAGCTCGTGAGAAACGAGAGAAAGAAACCGGGCTTTCGCGCGATCGAGCTCGCGAAGATCCTCTAGGGCCGCTCTTAGCTCCGCATTGCTTCGCTCAAGCGCCTCGTTTTTTTGCTCGATTTCTCTTCGTAGTAGAAAAGCTTCATTGGCTTGCTTCAAGGTGAGCTTCAGATCTTCGGGATCCCACGGTTTGGCGACATAGCGGTAGATATTTCCGCGGTTAATAGCGCCAATCACGGAATCGATATCGGTATAGCCGGTAAGAAGAATGCGGGTGGAAGAAGGACGAACATTCTTCGCTTTTTCCAGGAATTCCACCCCTGTCATCTCGGGCATTCTCTGGTCGGAAACGATAACGTTGAACTCCTCCTGCTGAACCAACTTGAGGGCCTCAAAGGGAGAAGTCGTAACGGAAATCTCGTACTGGGATCGCAATAGGCGACGCAGAGCTTCTAAATTGTCCTTTTCATCGTCGACAATAAGCAGGCGCGGAATCTGATTTTGGCGAGAAATCTCAGTAGTTGTCTCAGGCTTTGACAGCACTCTGCGAAATGATACACCAAATGTTTTCCGACAGGGAGGTTAAGGTGTCCGATACCATCGAGACGATTCTTAAGGAAACTCGAGTTTTTCCTCCACCCGAAGGTTTCAGCAAGGCCGCATGGCAAGGCGATTCCGCGAGCTACCAAAAGCTTTGGAGTTCCTCTCAAGAAGACCCTATCGGATTCTGGCAAACTGCCGCCGAGAATATCCACTGGTTTCAAAAATGGCAGAAGGTTCTCCAATGGGATGAGCCTTTCTCCAAATGGTTCGTCGGCGCCAGGACGAATGCCGCTTACAATTGCCTGGATCGCCATCTGGAAAAGCACGGGGACAAGACAGCTCTTCTCTTTGAAGGGGAAGATGGAAAAGTAGACACTTGGACCTACCGACGGCTGCACTCGGAAGTATGTAGGCTTTCGAACGTAATCGAAAAAGATTTGAAGTTAAAAGCAGGCGATACAGCCACGATTTACCTACCGCTCATGCCGGAAGCGATCGTCGCTATGCTAGCCTGCGCTCGAGTCGGCGTTGTTCACAGTGTAATTTTCGCAGGCTTCGCCGCCCACGCAATCAGAGACCGCGTTTTAGATGCGGAATCGAAAGTAATTTTTACGACGGACATAGGTTACCGTCGGGGACAGATTCTAGAACTAAAGCAAACGGTGGACGCCGCCGTGACCGAGACTCCTTGCGTGAAAAGTGTGGTGGTCTTGCGACGCAGGGATACTACAAAACTTGGGCCTAAGGATCTCGACTGGAAAGACTTACTTTCGAGGCAAACGCCCGAACATACGGCCCAACCCTTCGATGCCGAGCAACCGCTCTTTTATCTTTACACGTCGGGAACCACGGGAAAGCCGAAGGGGATCGTTCACACAACGGGAGGCTATCTTGTCGGAACCGCTACGACGGCAAAATGGGTGTTCGATCTAAAGCCCGATGATATTTACTGGTGTACCGCCGATATCGGATGGATTACGGGACATAGTTACGTGGTCTACGGTCTTCTCGCGAATGCAGCTACCTGTCTTATCTATGAAGGCAATTTGATGTATCCGGATGCCGGACGCATTTGGGAAATCATCGACAAGCATAAGGCCACGATTCTTTATACGGCTCCCACGGCGATTCGATCCTTCATGCGCGCTGGCGATGCGGTCCCTGCGAAATATTCTTTGAAATCCTTGCGGCTTCTAGGAACCGTGGGAGAACCCATCAATCCCGAGGCGTGGATGTGGTACCACACGCAAATTGGGAAAGGGCGCTGCCCTATCGTCGATACTTGGTGGCAAACGGAGACGGGAGCCATTTTGATTTCGGCTCTTCCGGGCGTCACCTCCTTAAAGCCTGGCTCCGCCACGCGACCCTTCCCCGGCATCAAGGCCGATATCGTAGACGAAAAGGGAAATAGCTGTGGCCCCAATGAGGGCGGCTATCTCGTGATTCGCCATCCCTGGCCTTCTATGCTCCGAACAATTCACAAAGATCCGAACCGCTTTAAGGAGACTTACTGGAATAAGTTCAAAGGGCTCTATTTCACGGGAGACGGCGCCCACAAGGATCAAGACGGGTATTTCTGGATCAAGGGCCGCGTCGACGACGTGATCAATGTGTCGGGCCATCGGCTAGGAACGATGGAGATTGAAAGCGCATTGGTGAGCCATCCATCCGTCGCGGAAGCGGCCGTGGTGGGCCGACCCGATGAACTCAAAGGGCAGAGCATCGTGGCGTTTGTCACCCCTCGCGACGGCTCAGATCTCAAGGATCTGCAAAAGAAATTGAAAGACCACGTAGTGCAGGAAATCGGGAGCATCGCACGTCCGGATGAGATTAAATTTACAAAAACTCTACCAAAGACAAGGAGCGGAAAGATCATGCGCCGCTTGCTAAAGGATCTCGCGGCCGGAAAAGAGATCACGGGGGATACGACGACTCTAGAAAATCCTGGATTGGTAGAGTTCATTCAGTGATCACGCATTTGCGAGCCGCAGGCGAAGCAAGCTCATTGTTCGAGCACATGCGACGAGTTTGCGTTGTCACTCCTTTCCTCGCAATCACGTTGCTAGCGGGTTGCGCGAATATGTCGACGCTTCAAACGGCACGCGCCCTTACCAAAAACACGGGCCGTTTTGTTATTGGGTTTGGCTATTACAACAGCCCCACAATTGATGAGGAGATAGGAAAATCCTCTGGAACCAAGACCACGCTTTCGTTTCCCTACTTTGAGTTGGGGGGACGGTTCGGTCTTTTAAAAGATCTAGAAGTGGGTGCGAAGGTCACTCTGCCTGGGTTTCTCACAGTGGACGGGAAGGTTGAGGTTTTTTCCTCTGAAGGGCTCGCTGTCGCCGGCGGATTAGGATTGAGCTATCTAGGCCTTTCCGCTTCCTCGACCAGCACCTCGACCACCTCTTTCAACGCCCAATTCATCGATGTTTTGGTCCCAGGCTATTTCAGCTACGATTTTACCGAGTGGCTCGCTCTCTATACTTCCCCGCGCTACATTTTCCGATATGCAAACGCATCGGGCGGTTCGGGAACCGCTCACCTTGCGGGTAGTTCCGTAGGATTCAAGATCGGGGATAAAGGCGGAGTCTTCGTGGAAGCGAGTTACTTGAAATCCTTGACCTCAACGCCTTTCGATCAATGGCAAGCGAACGTTGCCCTCTTTTTTGGACTGGCTAGCAATCAGTGATGGTGCTGAAAGAATAGTTCATCATCGCCAAAGCCGGAGGCAACAGCTTTTGCGGCAATGTAGAGACTTCCCAAAAGAGCTCCCTGCCCGTCATAGACATCATAAAGGCGAATGTTCGCAGGCAAATCCGAAAGCTTTAGCCGATAGTCCCCATGCCGAGAAGTGAGATAGGCTGCCTTGGCTTCCGGACTTGCACGAAACACCAACTTGTCTACTTTTCTATGGTGAAGGGGTGCCTCTTTCAGCTCCGATGTCGTCACTAGAAATGGATCGATGGGTAAGTGGCGAGGAGTGCCATGCACCTTCGCGAACTTCGACTCGAACATTTTTAGAAAGAGATATTTGCTGACCTCCCCTTTTCTGTTTCCCACCAGACGATCGAAGACCCCTCGCACATTGAGATCTAAAATCGCATCGAGATCCTTCGAGATCGCGGGTTTCTGAACCGGGGGAAGATCACTCGAAAAATCATGTCGAAAGAAAAAGTCGTCGTCCCCTTGCCCCTCGAGCGAGTGCATTACCACAATATTGACCGAAGGTCTGCGCAGGCCCGTTTTCCCCGTACGCAAGAACTTGAATGCCGCTCCGGGAGTAAAACCGCCGGCCTCGGGGGCTGCGAGTGAAAGGCGCCCAATCACCGGAACCGATTTCTCACCTAAAATGCCTAAGTCCGCAGCTTCTTTCGCTGCCCGGTACTCGAGCTTAAAGACGGTGCCATAGGCATGAATGAATTTCCCTTTGTCGGCCGGCATGGTGTCCTCGGCCCATTCGAACGTCTCGCGAAGTTTATCCCGCTTTGTCGCCCCTTCGAGCGCACTGAGCGCTTGAGTGATGAAGGAATCTATATCCACATCGGGGAGTACATCATATTCACTGGATAGAATTTCTCGCCAGAGGATGCCCTGTTTTTCCAGCGCTGCCTTCTCCTGATAGAGGGGAGGAAGGGCAAAACAAACAGAACTAAACACACCTAGAACAAAGATATGACGCAACATGTCACATCTCTAAAGGAAATAAGGTTGGGGCGCAAGCGGTTCGGACAGCTTTGGAACGCTTTCAATCAATGAAGACATCTTCCATGGAGTACCAGCCTGGTCCCTTAGCTGCGAGGAAGAGGGCGGCCTCAAGAGCCCCTCTGGCAAAGACTCTTCTATCGTAGGTACGGTGAGTGAGGGAAAGCTCTTCATCCGAGGCGATCAAACGCACGGTATGGGTTCCCAATAGTTTTCCTGCGCGCGTGACCTGTACAGGCCCACTCTCGAGGCCCTGTTCGGAGAGTAAATTCAGGAGCTGTTTCGCCGTTCCACTGGGAGAATCTACTTTTGCACGGTGGTGCTCTTCGGAAAGCACGATTTCGAACTTATCACTGAGATTCCCCGTCAAAGCTCGCAACATCTTTCGCATCAAAGCCATTCCGGGGCTCGTATTGGGCGCCAAGAGGACTGCTTTTTTCTTGGAATATGCTTTCAAGCGTTCCAACTGCGAATCATCGAAACCCGTAGTTCCGATCACGAGCGGGCAATCCAAAGTTTCTATCAAGGCAAGAGTGGCGGACGGTCTGCTGAAATCGATCCAAACGTGAACGGGCTCACGGGCTGGAGCTTCGAGCTTTCGCGTTTCGACTCCCTCAATCTCAACAAGCTTCGAATTTCCCACGACGGCATCGGCGAACTCCAGATGATTCCCTTTCAAGGAGTATCCGGCCGCAAGAAGTGCCGCCACTTCGAGACCCATCCGCCCCGACGCACCGGAAATTCCCACTTTGTAAATCATGAAAGGATCTCCAAGTTCTTTAGTGCTTTCGTCACGGACCCCGCGGTCGCCTCGGTAATCTCAACGAGTGGTAAACGAACACAAGTCTCTGCGAATCCCATCTTATTCAGTGCCCACTTCGTAGGCGAAGGACTCGTCTCCAGGAAAAGGCTCCGTACTAGAGGAAGAAGGCGCTTTTGCAGATCAAATGCCTCTGTCCATTGTCCATTCTTCGCGAAATCATAAATCTGCACGAACTGATGAGGGGCAATATTCGCGCTTGCGGAAATAATTCCCGAGCCTCCCAAAGCAAGAATGACGGCAAACGCATCGTCATCCCCGGCCAAAAGCGACTTCTCCATAAGATTCATCTCGTTGGAAAGCTGGAGCCAAGTGCCATACTGTCCACTCGCTTCTTTGATTCCGATGATGGTCGGAGATTCGAACAATTTCAGCGTGGTCTCCACCGACAAAGAGACTCCCGTGCGACTGGGAACATTGTAGAGAATGATGGGAATATCGACGTGGGTCGCCAGATGTTCATAGTGCGCCAGAAGGCCTCGGGGAGTGGGCTTATTGTAATAAGGGGTCACAACAAGTGCGGCGTCACAACCCAGGCTCTTTGCCTCAACGAGAAGCTCTAGCACTTTCTCAGTATGATTCCCCCCACAACCAGCGATAACTTTGAGGCCCTTCGCACGGGCGACACTGAGCGCGGCTTGAATGACGATTTTTCGTTCTTCCCTTGATAAAACACTTCCCTCTCCTGTAGTTCCCGCCGGGACAAATCCATGAACGCCTGCGGCCGCAAGCCACTCCAGATGTTTTTTCAGTGCGGGCTCGTCGACAATTCCTTTCCTCGTGAAAGGGGTCGTGATCGCAACGAAGACTCCCTGTAATTTCACCGTGCGCTCCTTCTCTCGGAATAGGGCTTAAGAGGATTCTTTAAATCTGCGAGGCTTTTCACGTCTACCTCAAAAACGTATTCCGCCGGTCCTACGAGAAGAATTCTCTTTTCAGGGCTCAAGCTCACCTCGAGAAGTCCACCAGGAACTTTTACTTCGACGGGAAACCTCTGAAGGTATTGCTCGGAAAAAATAAAAGCTGCGGCGGCAGCACCCGTGCCACAGGCCAAAGTTTCCTTTCCCACTCCGCGTTCGAACGTGGTCGATAAAATCTGATTTCCCAGCAAGCGCTGGTAAAAAGTGACGTTGGTGCCTTCCGGTTGAAATGCTGTATGAGACTGGATCTGCTTCCCTATTCGAGCAATGGGATAGGTCAACAGATCTTTCACTTCGAGCACCGCGTGCGGGACTCCCGTATTCACACAAGCGAGATTGAAAGCAGTGTCTTCCAAGTGAAGAATCTTTTCCTTATACTCGAGACGAATCTCTCTCCCGGTGGAGAGTGCGATCTCTATCTTTCCCAAATCCACGATACGTCCCCGGATCACGCCGGCTTTGGTGGAAAGACTGATCTCCGAATTTTTTTGAAAATACCGATCGCTCAAGAAACGAACCGCACAACGCGCGCCATTTCCACACATCTCCGCAAGCGAGCCATCCGAATTGAAAAATTCCCATTCAACATCTGTCGTGATTCCCTTGCGCAAGACCATGAGCCCGTCGGCACCCACTCCGAAATGTCGGTCGCACCAATAGACTGCCTCTTCCGAAGAAAAACGGGGGATATTTTCTTTGATTCCGTCGAGAATGAGAAAATCATTCCCGCAGCCCTGCATTTTGAAGAAATGAAGCATCAGTTTCCCGTTTTCTTAGCGGGAGGGTTTTCCGGGTAAGCCTCGATATAAGGAAGAGGATCCCGTTTCACCCCACAACCTACGAAAATGAGAAGGAAAAATATCACTCGAACCATGGGTATGGTGTACCACAGAAACTACCCCGCTTGAATGACTTGAATTATCTTTTGAAGTCCAACTCTTAACTCACTCTCAGAGATGATTAAGGGGGGCGCTATCCGTATGACGAAATCATGGGTCTCCTTGCAGAGGACTCCCTGAGTGGCCAATTTCTCGCAATAGCGACGGGCACCGCCCGAGGATTCCGCCATTTCTATTCCGACCAACGCGCCCTTTCCCCGAATTTCTTTCACTTTTGGTAAAGGTGTTCGCATGAGCTCGTCGCGAATAATTTTCCCCAATGTCTCGGCGCGCTCGGAAATCTTTTCTTTCTTCATCAGATCGAGTGCAGCACGCCCGACGGCACACGCCAGAGGGTTCCCGCCAAAAGTAGAACCATGCTGACCAGGGCGAATCACCCGCATCACCTCCGCACTCGATACAACAGCGGACAGGGGAAGAAGCCCACCCCCGAGAGATTTCCCGAGAATCAAAACATCCGGAGTGATTCCTTCGTGCTGAAAACAAAAATCCTTTCCTGTCCTCCCAAGCCCTGTTTGAATCTCATCGAGCATGAGCAGAACTTTTCTTTTTCTCGTAATCTTTCGAAGTTCCGAGAGATAGCCCGTTGGAGGAAGGAGAATGCCGCTTTCCGCCTGAATCGGCTCAATGAGAACCGCAACGGTATTTTCATCGATGGCATTTTCGATGGCGGCAACATCGCCAAAGTTCACTACCTCAAAACCGGGAGTATAAGGGCCGAAGCCATCGCGGTAACTTGGCTCTGTGGAGAACGAAACAATCGAAATCGTCCGCCCGTGGAAATTATTCTTCAAAACGATAATCTTCGCCCTGTCCGAAGCAACTTTCTTAATCTCATAACCCCATTTTCTAGCGAGCTTAAGCGCGGTCTCTACCGCCTCGGTCCCGGTATTCATGGGAAGAACCTTCTCCATTCCACAGAAGAGGGCGAGTTCCTCGCAAAAAAGCGAAAGCTCTTCGCTATAGAACGCGCGGGAACAAACCGCTAGGCGCTCTGCCTGCCCCTTCAATGCAGCTAGCAAACGCGGATGCTGGTGTCCAAAATTGAGGGCCGAATAACAGGCGAGAAAATCGAGATATTCTTTTCCATCGACATCCCAAACCTTGGCCCCCTGTCCTCGCGCCAACACTACGGGAAGCGGAAAATAGTTCTGGGCGCTGTATTTTTGCATCTTCTCGATGAGGGTGGGGGTACGCATTGCTTGAATGTAATCGAAAAAGTAGGTAATTCCCAGACAGACTCTATGGGCTTTTATTTGGAGCTATATCCCCTTTCGGGAGAGGACGAGTATCGGGAACAAGCAGTCCCTAAGGTTTACTGGATCCTCTACGGGCTTGCGGGCTTTGCCTTAACCTGCATGTTCACGGCCGCATACCGCCTTCTCGCGGATCTTGTTCGTATGGGTGATCCCTGGGACCTGGCCTTAGTGGGCCTCATTTTGAGCGCGGCTCCTATCTATTTCTTGCTCGGGATCAAGATGTTATGGATTAGAAAATTCGTGCGTTTCGGCTCGGGCAAGATTGGGGTTGGATTTCGAATGGGGCGGTGGAAACTGTGCGAGAGTTCTCTTCCCCTAGAATCCATTCAATCCGTAGAGCTAATCAATCGCCGCCCTTCCGCGAACTTAGCGCCAGTGCAACACGGAGATAATCAATATTTCATCCGAGGCCATTGGAAAGTTTTTGTCGTGGCAAAAAACGGCAAAGAGATCGTACTCGATCGTCACACGGAAAAGGAAGCCTTGGAGCCGTTATGGAACAGGGTAAAGCTAACGTTTCTTGGAAGGGCTATCGTCTAAACGCACCGACTCGCGGGCAATTTCATCTGGATTAACTCTAACCTTCATCGATTTTCGAAGTCCTAGAACCTGATTTTCGAAGACGATAGTGTGTTCCTGATTGGCACGCACCTGAGTTTCGAACCTCTTCCTTGCTTCCGCATTTCCGACGACAATTCCGTCGACAGAAATCGTTGCATTGCGATCCAAAGTCAGCTCGAGGGTCCCGGTGGGAACCCTTTTCAACGTCTTTACAAACCTCTCGGTCTTATTTTGAACCATCAAATTCTGTGAAAGACCCTCGTACCCGTCGAGACGTAGAGTCAGATTGATCGATTGATTGCAGGGAACCGCGATATTCGTGAAC
>JAHFAF010000063.1:13476-15959 GCA_023250715.1 Pseudobdellovibrionaceae bacterium
GCTCCTCACCGTTCACCAATACCTTCGCACCCGTCGGATCGCTTTCTACCCGAACAGAGCAATCCCCTCCCGGCCGTCTTTCCACAGGAGATTCCGGCTGAGTTTCAGGAGAGTCGAGGGGCGGACTGGGTTCGATTCTGGCAATGAATTCACTCCCACGGCCCGCAAGTGCCCGCATCCAAGGGGGAGGCACGCCGGTGAGAAAAACACGGTAGAGATAGGCCACGCCGGCTGCGAGAATGAAGAAAAGAATCAGGTAAAGCATCGGGTTTCGACGGCGCCGAGGGCCAAAATACTCCTCCCTCTCGGGGTATTCTATTTTGTGATACGAGCCGGTCGCCTCTGCCCGGGCCACGCCTTCCGTAACCGCTCGCACTGCAGGAGTCTCCACCACAGGCATGAGAGTCACACTTTGACTAGCCGTGTTTTTTCTTCCCGCCTGCCCCACCTGCGTGACGGAGCTAATCGATCGGTCCCGCCTTCGGGTATTAGCACGCAGGGAAGGATCCGTAGCGCCCATTTTGATCGAGGGGGTCGGCGTACTTCCTGATTTATCACCTCGAGCAAGAGTGATTCCGCTCCTACTTCTTGAGCCCGGTTGCGTTGGCGTGGGAGTATTATTCTCAATCACCGGCATCTTGTCTTCTTTGAAAAGATCCTCATCTCCGGTGACCTTCGTCTTTTGGGAAACTCCAACGGAATTAGATACGAAAAGATCGCTCAACCCCGTATCCCTTCGAAGACTCTTTGACGTCGGCAGGGACCCTTCATCCTCTAGAACTAACGGCTCACCGATATGTTCCCCAATCGACTCTCCCGGGTTCGTGGACTCGCCTGCGGACAACGCAGGCTCTTGCACTTCATCCACTTCAACGGGAATTCCAGGCTCGCCAACCTGACTCACGAAAGTGACAGAAGATTTAGACCCCACTTCCGATTTTGTAACGCTTCCGTCTAGCGCTTCTTCGATTTCTTCAATTTGACCACTGGGATCTTTGTTCTCACCTTGAGAGAATGGAATCGACTGCCTGTGGATTTGTTCGAAACGTTTCTTTTCCTGTTGGATCTCATCCTTGAATATTTTCTGAATGTGATCGCCCGCCTCTTTCTGGGTAAAGCTCGGGTAATACTTATTCAGGAATTCTTGAAGGTTCCTATGGAGGAGCCCTGCATCTTGATAGCGAAGACGAAGATCCTTCGTGAGCCCCTTCAGCAATATTTTTTCAAGCTCGGGAGTAACCTTGGGATTCAATCGAGCGGCACTCGGAATCAAGCACTCTTGAATTTGCTTGAGCGTGGCCATGTCGTTTTCGGCGGCAAATAAACGCTTATTAGTTACAAGCTCAAAAAGAATGATTCCCGTGGAAAAGATATCCGTTCGGTGATCGACCTGCTCGCCGTTCGCCTGTTCAGGGGACATGTAGCCGAACTTCCCTTTAATGACACCAGATCGCGTCTCATCTACGCGGTCTTTTGCTTTGGCGATCCCGAAGTCCACGATCTTCACCGCGCCATCGTAAGAAAGCATGATGTTCTGAGGCGACATGTCTCGGTGAATGATGTTGAGCGGACGACCGTTTAAGTCATCCTTCTTCTTGTGCGCGTACTCGAGACCTTTGCAGACTTCGTTAATGATGTAGAGCCCAAACTCTATCGGCATTTGAGCGCCGACCTTCTTGGCTTTGTTGACAAGTTGCCGGAGGTTTTTACCGTCGACATACTCCATTGCTAGCAGATACGTCTCGCCGGATTTCACGAAGTCGTAAATCTGCACGATATTGGCGTGGGTGAGCATGCTGGAGAGGCGTGCCTCATACTCGAACATGCGACGGAACTCTTCGTTGCTGCTATAGCTGGGCAGGATGCGCTTTATCGCGAGCTGTTTTTCAAAGCCGCCGGCGCCGCTCGCCTTCGCACGATACACTTCGGCCATACCGCCCGTGGCGAGGCGTTCGAGCAAAAGATATTTGCCGATTTTAAACGGCTTAAAGTCCAACATTCCTCCCAAACAGACCCCTGCCGAATGGAGGGATCGCTATTACCGTTTTCGGCATTTTTGCGAAGAAAATTCAGTCCTATCGAAGTGAAAGGTGCGTGACTGTTAAGGAAAGGCGAAGTATATTCAGAAACTTAGACATGTAGTGTCGAAGAGTCTGCTCAGGTTTTAAGGGGTTAGGAATGCCAACAGTTAATCCGGTGCGCAAAGCTCTGAACCGAATGATGGGGATGTTTTCGAGCGATCTTGCGATCGACTTGGGAACGGCCAATACATTAGTTTATGCAAAAAATCGGGGGCTTATTATTGATGAGCCCTCTGTTGTTGCTGTGCATAAAAACCCTAGGGGCGGCCCAAGCCGTGTTCTGGCGGTGGGCCGAGAAGCAAAAGAGATGTTGGGTCGAACCCCCGGCAGTATTGTGGCCATCCGCCCCATGAAAGACGGCGTGATTGCGGACTTCGAAGTTACGCAGAGCATGCTGAAATA
>JAHFAF010000375.1 GCA_023250715.1 Pseudobdellovibrionaceae bacterium
TGGCCGGAGAAAGCAGCTTAAAGAAAACCTCCCCGTCCCTCTCGTGAAAGATTGCCACGGTCAGGCGCGTGACTGGATCAAGCAGAAGGACTCGCTTTCCCTTCAAGTAACGGACCCGCACCTTCTCATCGCAGAAGTAAAATTTAGGAATCCATGCGCAACGTAACTTCATTAGATTCTCCCGTGTAGTTTGCCCTTCGTTAAGTAAGGCGAGGAGCTAGGGATTTATGGAACTTAATTTCTTGGTGAAGTGGCTTTTTAGGGCCCGCCGGCGCATGCCGTGGCAAAGCCCCACGCCGTTGCCCACGCACAGGAACTTCCGGTCGCCCAAGCGGTAACAATAGATCCGTCGCTGCACGTGGCAGTGGCCCAAGCGCTCGCCCAAGCGCAGACAGAAACAGACGCCCAAGCCGCCGCCCAAGCACAAACGGTCGGACAAACTGCAGGGGACGCAGTCGAAGCATTTCTAGAAACCCCTGAGCGCAAAATATCGCGAGAGGTCTCAGCTGAAGTCGAAGAATTCTTGGTCCCATCGGGATTCGTCGTGGCCAATCCATATTGTTCAGTCATTTGCTTCGACGCAGTCTTCACGTTCTCCGTCGCGGCAACGATCTGAGCACGAATTGCGGCGGGGGGAATCGGAGCACTGTGAGCTAGTCTTCCCATTTCGGAGTTCGGTTCCAAAGCCCCAGGCTGTAGCAGGGCTGCCGCTATTTCTGCGATCTTAGCCGTCGGCATTACAGGCTCAGCGCCATTTGCCGGCTTCATGGTATCGGGAAAGAGGGCCACCGCTCTATTCGCAGTCCAATCACTTGTTGCGTTTTCTATTTTGTCTTTTTTGGTTTCGCCCGGCGAACGAAAGTCCGCGCCCTCTTGCTTGCTGCAGGAAGTGAAAAACTCCAACATAATTAGGGAGACCATTACTACCCAGACTAACTTCATCTTACGCTCCAAATCTGTCTAATTGTTTTGCAGTCTTGAAAGGGACTCATTCTGAAAGGCGGTAATTCGGGCAGGAAAAGATCATCTAACATCGATACAATAGACCTCTACCTGTGTGGGTGAATCTTGTAGCGTTTCAGCGTAGGTCGCACAACAGTCGAGAAACCACCCGTGAGAGCCATCGGCCGTTCCCCCCGGACGGGATTCCAGGGTAACACCCCCACCATTGATCTGGCAGCTTCCTCCACCTCCCACCGGAACGGAGCCAGTAGGGCAAACCGCGTATCCTCGGTAGTGAACGGGTTGAAGCTTCACCTTGGGATTTTTATGAGCTGGGAATCCCTCGACCAATTCGTCATACCTCTTCCATGCGCCGTCGATCCAAACCGTGGTTGAGTCGAGCCAACCGGGAGGCTGAAGCGCAGACGAGCATTTTTGTTCCCATTCCGATCCGCGCCACGTTGTTCGCTGAAGAGTTTGGGAGATCCAGGTTACCTTTGAATGAAGACTTACCTTACGACACTGTGGAAGATTTCCTCTGACATTGAATCCGACAGCAAACTGATCCGCGTCGCACTCCGACGATCCATTTTCCGCAGGAGGAGGCTGAACTGCAGGCGGCGCACTGCTACAAGACGCGATTTTTCTCGTCCCAAAGTCTATTGCAGCAACATAGGGGGACTCCGGCGGGCACGTCTCGATCGGAACGGCTCCCTCGGGAGTCAATCTACTTGTGCAGATCCTTAGGTTTTGATCGAAGACTCCTCCTCTAGGAGATTGGAAGGATTGCTCGAGATGACTCAAAGGATCTTTGCTAAAGTTTCCCTCAGGCCCTTTCCTTGCAACTTTCACCACCAAAGTTCGAAAGTTCGAATCACACGTTGTCTGAACGTGCCACCCATTGTAAAGGGGACCACTACCCTTGAATGGCCCATCGAAATCTGCCGTTAGGAGCGGGGCAATGGTATTTCCATTTTTGTCCCTAAGCTGAATAAATCCCCCGAAACCGGATGGACATACCCCCGGATTTTCAATTGTCTTTTCGCAATCGATTGTGCTGATGAGACTCTGCCGAACAGCCTGTAGTTCAGATTTAACTGCAAGGCTACTAGAAGCACGGAAGAAGGTATTGAGCGCCCCGGATGTGGCGACAATAGAAATTCCGGTCACCGTAAGGGCAATTAGGGCTAGGATGAGACTCATGCCCGAATTATTTTTGAGTGGGCGAGGGGTTTTCAATTTAGTCGCACTCCTTGAACTTGGGGCTTTCTATCAAGAAAGGCGACGGTGCTGAGAAATTGGGATCGTTGGAAAATAGATCAGCGAATTCTACAGTCTAAAAGGCAAACCCCACTTGAAGTGCGGAGTAGGGCAAAAGGCCGGAATGCGTAATGCGGCTTTCTCCATGTGGAAAAACATATTGTGCCCCCAAACCAATGAGAAAATTCCATCCGGAGGCAAAATTCTTTTGCCAATTTACTGTTGTGGCAAGAAAGAGGGGCCTCACTGAAACACTGGACGATTCATCGTCTAAGCTAAGCGATAGAACCCCTACCCCCTGCTGCAAAGAAAAGCCGGAGAATGGGGCCTGGTTAAGGTAATAACTTGCCGTGAGTAATCCACCCATCGCCGTGTTTTTCGGAGAAAGTCCAACAGTGGTGACGTAATATCCGATTAGTCCGAAAGAAAATCGATTCGATGGCGCGTATTGGATTTGTAGCATGGGTAACATAAAAGAAGTCCCGAGATGAATGCCAGCGGAAACATTTACTCGCCGGGGATTTGCAATGGTTCCCTCTAGCTGGCCATCCACCGAAGCTACTTTTCGCGTACCCGATTCTATCGCAAACTTTCGGTATTGACTGGGCTTCCCTTGAAGGACGTTACGTTCGGTACCGATATCCGCTGGAAGTTGCCAAAGGGGAGTGATTCGCCACTCATATTTTCCGTTTTCTAGAGAGGAAAGATCTGTTTCGGCTGTAGGCACTAGCTTTCGTAGGGTTTCCTTTCCATCCCTACGCACCTCTACCAAATACTTTTTTACGTCCTTAATCGACTCCCATTTGAGGGTCGTACCGTCGCTTGACGATGAAGGCATCACCACACTTTGATCGGGGGGCTCTAATAGCTCGGGTGCTGGAGGAGCGACAAGGAAAGTCTTTCGCGATCCCCAAGCTCCTTCCCTTCCAGCAGCATCCAGTCCACGTAATCGATAGGCATAGCTCCCCGCGGGGAGATCCCCCGACCATTGATTCTTGATGGAAGGAATCATCTCTTGCGCTATCCGACGCCCCTCGTGGGAAATTTCGAGTTCATACTGTGCGGCTTCAGGACTTGTTTTCCATGAAATTGACACTTGGAATCCAAACACTGGGAAAGTGAGTAGACCTAATACGAGCGCAAACCACTTTTCTTTTAGAATTCGTGTTCTCATTCCGTTTCTACCGAGCTTTCGGGCGGAGAGGGCGGCCCGCTATTGTCTTGAAAAATTTCTCGCCTCCCTGGCGTATCCACGGCCGCTCCACCGGGCGGCCCGGGAAGAGGTTTTAGACCATAGGTAAAACGATTGATTTCGCTCTGATTTAACATTTTACCGGCGATGCTATGGAGAGTCACTCGCCAGAAATATTCTCCCGGAGGTAGAGCCAGCGCCTGGCTCGACACGATAGTTTCCTTGGTCTTGTGCCTTGCAACCACCTTTCTTAATTTCCCATCGGTTCCGACGTCCATTTGGTAGTAATAGGGCTCTCCCACGGGAATAGCATCCCAAGAAAAGGAAAAGGGAATGGGCGAATTTAGATAAAATATTTTTTGCCCATCGGAGGGAGTTTGCAACCACGTTCGCTTAGCTACTCTGCCGACGGCCCGCGAAACCCGAAACGGCGAAACAGTGCTCCATACTTCGAGATTCGGATAGGAAGTACTTATCCGCCAGTACCAGGTTCCATCCTTCAACTGCGGCACTTCTATTTGGCCACTCTCGGGCCGAATGGCCTGTTTAATTTCGAAGGCATCAAAGGAGGGTTGGCTCGAAACTTCGAGCTGCGTAGCGATTTCAGGCCATTTGCCCCATGCCGGAGGAAGTTGGGAAAAGGGGATAAATGGAGCCCATCGAAACACAATGCCCCCTCCCGGTCCACGCTCCACCACACTATCGGATTTTGGGGAGAGCGTTTGCGGAAGGATTGCCGATTCAATTCGAAATTCACGCGCCTCGCTCATGGGATCATTTCCTTGCACAAGCCTCCAATGAAATTGCCCCTGTTCCAAGGAGAAAGTCACTTGAGTAGACTCGGACTTCACCGAAAGTCGTCGCGTCGCCTCTGGGGAAAACCCGGGATCAGAGGAGATTTCAATCCCCATGTTCGAGTTCGTGGCGTTCTCACGCCACTTCCAGGAAAAGGTGACGGGGAGTTTCGTCTTATCGGAGATCCAAGTACGTGTGAAGGGCTTCGGTTCCTGCAACTCCACTCTCATCACGATGGGCGTGG
>JAHFAF010000376.1 GCA_023250715.1 Pseudobdellovibrionaceae bacterium
TGCCCGAATCGCATCGGCCAATTTCACTGGAGCGGAGGAGCTCGCCAAGTCCGCTTCCAACGTTTCACACTGAATGGAAGGAAACTCTTTTCGAATCTTATCCGCGGCCAGTTTCAGCCGCTCGGAAGACTTAGCGACCAAAATTAGGTTATTTCCCTCACGTGCGAGAATTCTCGCCAGTTCAAATCCGATTCCCGTCGAAGCTCCGGTGATTAGGGCACTAGATTGGCTCATGGGACATCCCTCTCTTTGGCGTCATTGAACCTGATTCAGCGCGTCGGTCAACTTGAAAAAATTGCTCTCCCAGAATCGGCGTGCTATTCCAATTCACGAGGAAAAACACTATGTCCACGATTTCCCGGCCCATCTCAACGTTCATCGAAACTCACTACCGTCACTTCAATGCGGCGGCTCTAGTTGACGCTGCAAAAGCTTATCGCACGCATTTGGATAAAGGTGGGCAGATGTTTCTGGCCATGGCGGGTGCTATGAGCTCTGGAGAACTGGGCATCTCGCTCGCTGAAATGATTCGTAAGGGAAAGGTCCACGCCATCTGCACGACGGGGGCGAACCTGGAAGAAGATGTTTTTAATCTCGTTGCTCACGATCACTACAAACGCATTCCGAATTACCGAGATCTCACGCCCCAAGATGAAGTGAAACTTCTCAAGCAACATCTCAATCGCGTGACCGATACGTGCATTCCCGAAGAAGAAGCCATTCGCCGCATCGAAGGCGCGATTCTCGAAGAGTGGACGGCGGCGCACACGAATGGCGAGTCTTACTTTCCCCACGAGTTCCTCTACCGCGTGCTTCGAAGCGGAAAGCTGAAGCAACACTATCAAATCCCCACGGAAAACAGCTGGCTCCTCGCCGCGTGTGAAAAAAATCTTCCGATCTATGTTCCTGGCTGGGAAGACTCGACTTTAGGAAATATTTTTACTGCCCGTTGTATTGAAGGAAAGATTTCCACGAAGATCCTCAAAGGAGGAATCGATTACATGCGGGATCTCACCTCTTGGTATGATACGCAGTCGCGTAAGACCTCAATCGGATTTTTCCAGATTGGCGGTGGAATCTCTGGAGATTTTCCCATCTGTGTAGTTCCCATGCTGAACCAAGACCTGCTCAAAGGAGTGAACACCTGGGGCTATTTCTGCCAAATCAGTGATTCCACGACGAGCTACGGATCTTATTCCGGCGCCGTCCCGAACGAGAAGATCACCTGGGGAAAATTGGACGCAGACACGCCGAAGTTCATCATCGAATCGGACGCGACGATTGTCGCTCCTTTAATATTCGCCTACGTCCTAGGCTGGTGATTTCTAAAGAACCCCGAGACAGCTTGAGCCCAAACCTCGTCGGCGTTGAGAGAGGGGATGAGCGTTACCTCGTCTCCTCCATGGCGTCGAAACTCGTCCTGGCCTCGAATCGCCACTTCTTCTAAAGTCTCCAGGCAATCCGCGACGAAAGAAGGACACAAAACCGCAAGGCGCTTCACTCCCTGCTTTGGGAGCTCCCGATAGAAAGTGTCGGTATAGGGCTTGATCCATTTCTCGTTCAATCGTGACTGAAAACAAATGTGGTACTTTTCTTTTGGAATTCCGAGGCGCTTTGCCAACGAATCAGCAGTAGCGAAGCATTGCGCACGATAACAACTCTGATTAGCTTCTAAAATGGCCGCACAGCATTTCTCATCAAAGGTACAATGAGCCCCCCCAGAGAAATCAGTTTTCTTTATGTGCGGCTCGGGGAGACCATGAAAACTGAATAAAACTCGATCCGCCTGCGCAGCGGCTAATGGCCCCTTACTTACCTGCTCAACCGCATCCAAATAGGCTTCCTGTGAATAGAAGGGCGGGATGAAGCGAGCCTCTTGCGTAAATTCGCTCACTTTTGCGATCGATGACTCCGTGGCAGCCAAGGAATATTGCGGGTACAGCGGGAGCACCACAAACTTTGTGGCGCCTTTTTTCTTCAGTCTTTCGATCGCATGCGGAATGCTTGGCTCCCCATAGCGCATGGCAAGCTCTACCGCAAAAGAAGGCCCAAGAATTTCTTGCACCCGGAGGGTGAGGTCTTGAGAAAAATAAAGGAGCGGAGAACCCCGACCTCCCCAAATCTTCTTATAGAGATCGGCCGAAGCCTTAGATCTCCGGGGAATGATGAGCACGTTTACGAGGAACCATCGAAAAAGGTAGGGGATATCGATCACGAGAGGGTCCATGAGAAACTCTCGCAGGTATTTCGCCACAGGCCCTGGTTCCGGGGCCGTCGGCGTCCCTAGATTGATCAAAAGCGCGCCGGTCATACTTAAAAACTACATACTTCTTAAGTGTTCATACACGGCAGGGTGAATGGATGTCGATGGTTTCGGCATCGTGGGAAGAGGAAGCTTCTCCATGCCACAATTCTTATGGCGATCCACCTCGAGATTGAACGCGCGAACGAGCAAAGACTCCAACACTAAAGTGTCTTCCGCATTGTAAGTGAGCAAAGTATCCAAAGCTCCAGGCATCCCCTTTTGATGCAATTGCCATAAGCGAACGGCATCGAGTCCATCGATGTCCATCGCCTGTCTTTGGGGAATGTCTTCGAACTGTTTTTCCACTTTTTTCAATCCGCCGTTGAATCCCAATCGCTTCAGCCAAAAGCAGAGATCAAAATGCGCCTTTTGCAAAGGAAGGCCAAACTCCTTGCGCAAGAAGGGCACGTCGAAGACTTCTCCGAAGTAGCTGCAGAAAAACTTTGCCTCCGCGTCCATTTTTTTTACGAGCTTCTCTTTCTTCTTATGATCGTGCTCTTGATAAAGTTCGCCCTTATGGAAAAACGTAATGGTGGTCGACTGAGAAATGGGGGGAAGCTTTAGCCCGTTCGTCTCAATATCGAGGTAGGCAACGTCTTCCAAATATTCCGGCACCAGACGCCACAGCTCCGTACGCGGCATCGTTCGGTAAAAAAACCAGGGGTTTCTCTCCGTCCACGCTCTTTGAGACTCTTCTAAGCGGCTCAGGATAGTCGCTAGACGGGGCTCGGAAAAATAGCGGGGCGCGAACTCTTGCAGCCCCTGCCAGGACAGAACGCCTCGTTCCCATAGCTTTTTTTCGGTGGAAAGTCCGATGCCAGGAAGGTGGATGAAGGATCTTTGAAGCACAGAGGGAAGTTACCTGGTAAGTACCCAATATGGAATGGATGATTTATGGGGCCACCGGCTATACCGGCAGGCTCGTAGCAGAGGAAGCGGCGAGCCGCGGGCTCAAACCCATGCTTGCCGCCCGAAACGCCGATAAACTTCAAGCTCTAGCCAAGATCCTGAGCCTGCCCTATCGGACTTTTGATCTCGATAAGCCAGAATCCATCGCTGCAGGCTTAAAGGGAATGAAGCTTGTGCTTCATTGTGCAGGACCTTTCTCCAAGACAAGCGCCCCCATGGTAAGCGCCTGCCTGAAGGCGGGAGTGCATTACCTCGATATTACCGGTGAGATCGCCGTTTTTGAAAACATCTTTAAAAGAGATGAGGAGGCCAAAAAGGAAAAAGTAACTCTGCTTCCTGGCGTGGGCTTCGACGTAGTTCCATCCGATTGCTTGGCGTCTCTTCTGCACGAACGCCTTCCCCAGGCGACAGAGTTATCTTTGGCGTTTGCACCCGATGGCAAGCCAAGTCCTGGAACTTTGAAGACAGCGGTAGAATCCTTAGGGGAAGGAAGTCGAGTGCGCCGCGGAGGAAAGTGGAAAACAATTCCGATGGCCTCCCTAACTCGTGAAGTTCCCTTTTCCCACCGGAAACTTTCAACTACCGCCATTCCGTGGGGAGATCTGAGCACGGCGTACCGATCTACCGGCATTCCCGATATCACTACCTACGTCGCCACTCCACCGAGCCTTCAAAGAGCCTACCGACTGGCCTCTAAGTTTTCCGCACTGGGGCGTTTTGGCATTGTTCAAACTGCTTTGAAAAAGATCATCGAGGCGAGAGTTTCCGGCCCTTCCGAAGAAGAACGAAATCGTGGAAGAGTCTACATGTGGGGCGAAGTAAAAGATGCGAAGGGAAATTCGGCGAGCGCCACACTCGAGGTGCCGGAAGGATACCGATTCACTGTGCTAGCGGCGCTTGCTTGCGTCGACAAAATTTTGACGAACTCTTCTCCGACTGGTGCCGTAACGCCCTCCATCGCCTTCGGCGCAGAGTTTCTTTTTCAACTTCCAGAAATCAAGTTCAAGTGGCAGTGACAAAAGGCACTAGGGACACCTCTTCCCCATTTTAGAAATTTTTCCACTCTGAATAGACGCTAACTGACCCCATTATTAATCTTGCACTGCCTATCGTCGAAAATTGGACATGGAACGCTTCTTGCTCATTCAGTGGGCGGGAGGACTGAAAATGAAAAACAATTATTGGTTGTTGCTGGGAGCCATGGTGATGGCCTTACC
>JAHFAF010000064.1 GCA_023250715.1 Pseudobdellovibrionaceae bacterium
GAAAACCCATGGTAATTTCCCGCGCCGTATTCGATGTGAGACTTTTTCGCGAAGCAAAGGGAAGGCAAGACTAGAATTAAAAGGGGGAGCAGTCGCATCGAAATTTGGGGTAGAAATATTTTATCGGATATTTGGGAAACATGATTTGTGGTGCGTTAGGGGGGCTCCCTTAGGAGATTCTGATGTCCAGCCCCCAAATCGCATGTTAAGTCATTGGTTTCCAGGGCGGTTAGCTCAGCTGGATAGAGCACGTGGCTTCGAACCACGGGGCCAGGGGTTCGAATCCCTTACCGCCCAAGGTACCCACTTCCTTTTAGGAAGCCAAAAGCTACCCACTTCCCTTTTATACCAATGGATTTAGGCTCTCCTCTTGCCCCTGTCCAGGTATTGCGCTATGCGTCTATCAACAAATATCCGTGACTAGGAGGTTTTATGAAAATGGCTTTAATCGCAGGGTTCGCCCTGGTTGTTAGTTCTCAGGCAATGGCGCTCCATTATTTCGACTGCTCCAATCCGACCGCTTCCGTGCAGGTGGCGGAGCACGAAATTTGGGGCAGCAATCCCGTGGGTTGCATTACAAGGGTGAAGTCGTGAAAGACGGTAAGGTCACCCTCTTCACCAAAACGAAGAAGAGCATTCAGCTCGAGGGCGACAAGAAAACCCGTATTTGGGAAGAGACTTTCGCCATTCATGCGCGTCTCTCCTCCAAGAAGGGCTTACCCGAGCCGGTGACAACTCAGCAAAAGACGTCTGTGGATACCTGGCTTCTCTGCCATGAAAAGTCCACTGCCGAGCTCGATTTAGTCGCGCCAAAGGCGCATTGTGAAGTTGAATTTAAGTAATCCTCTTTTTCCTACCCCGCGGTTCAGCGGGGTAGGACTTTTCCAAGCTAGTTTCCAACCTCCCGCCAAGACGCTATAACTTCTTCCGTGCACTACCTCCTTTTCGGCCTGGCCGCTTACCTCATCGGAAGTTTTCCGACTGGAGTGGTCCTATCGCGGAAGAAATATGGCCTGGATGTCCGGGACATGGGCAGTGGAAATATAGGCGCCACCAATATCACTCGTGTCTTTGGCTGGTATGCCGGGGCTATGGTCTTTCTCGTAGATTTTCTCAAAGGGTGGGGCCCGGTAGCTTGGATTACACTCCGTCACCCGGAAGATCCCTGGCTCAAAACGGTCGTTGGGGCGAGTTTGGTTCTCGGTCACTGTTTTAGCGCTTACCTTCGGCTGCGAGGTGGAAAAGGCGTGGCGACGAGTCTCGGGTGTCTTCTTGCAGTCCTCCCTTGGGCCGCAACGGCGGGTGGGGTTGCCTATCTCATTTTACTTTTAGTCACACGAATCAGCGCCGTGGGATCTCTTGGGGGAATTATAGTAGTCCTCGGGTATCTCGTCTGGAATCCTCCTGCACTTCCTCAACTGACCTTGGTCCTTCTCGTCTCAGCTCTTGTCGTGATTCGTCACGACAGCAATATTCGCCGCCTTTGGGGAGATCTGAAAAAACGAAAACGGAGAACCGCATGAAACTTGCCCTCGCCTTTTTTCTAACTACCGCCGTTGTTCTGGGCGCCGATTCTTTCAGCTCCAATATCCCTTTGAGTTTCTCCCAGGCCAAGCGATCGAAAAAGCCGTTGATCGTGAGTTTCTATGGAATCTGGTGCCCGGCTTGCAATGAATTGGAAGAAACCGTTTTCGAAAGCACGGATTTCTTACAAAAGGCGAAGGGCTTTCAGCTCTTGAAGGTGGATGCGGATGCAAGGAACGCCTGGTCCATCAAGGACAAATACAAAGTAGGCGGTTATCCCACCGTTGTTTTTACCAATCCTTCCGGGGACGAGATCTACCGCGTTGTCGGTTATCGCTCTTCTCAAGAGTTCTCCCGCGTAATGGACCTGGTCATGGCCGCTAACGGAAAGAATTTGGAGAACTCCTGCTCCAGCCCTGATAAGGACGATTTGTGGAGATGTGCCTTTGTCTGTACGGAAAAGAAAGACTGGAAGTGCGCGGACCAGGCTTATAAGAAGCTCGAAACGTTCCTGAAACCGGGGACCGTGCGCTATGAGCAGGCTCGACTTTATTCCGTCACGAGGCTCGAGACGGATGAGTCGAAACGAGACGGTTACGAGCGCCTGCTTGTTGAGTGCGCCGATAGCCCGCAGGCACTCTACTGGGTTTTGGATTACTTGAAATTTTTCGAAGGCGGCGAAAAAAAACCGCCCAAAAAAGAAATACTTGAAAAACTGGTCGCGAATTATCCCAAATATAAGGAAGATTCTCGTGCTGCCGAGGCGGGTGTCACTTTGACGGACATGTCCCAGATCCGCGCTATCCTGCTCGATAAATTAGGGCGTCATGAAGAAGCAGTGGCCGCGTGGAAGGAAGCAGCGGCCCTCCTTGAAAAGTTGGCTCAAGAGATGCCCAAAGGGACTGTGGCTCGCGGCTTCGCGCTTGAGAGAATCAGCTGCTTGGAAGAGGCCGGGGATATCGATACCGCATTGAAGTTGTCGAATGAGTACCGCCAAAAATTTCCGAAGGAGTTCACCTTTCACTATTGGTCCGCTTCGTTATTGGAGAGGGCAAAGCGTTTTAATGAGGCTCTTCCGATTGCGAAAGAAGCTTACAAGTTTTCTTATGGAGATAATAAGGTCCGGGTCGCGACTTTACTTGTGAATCTCTACGCCACGACTCCGGACAGATCCTCAGCGAAAGAAATCTACGATCAAGTGACCAAAGAAATAGCTCCCTCTGGAAAGCTAGAGGTCCGCACGCACCGGTACCTGAAAAAACTCGAAGAGGCTTATAAGAAAGTATCGGGTTAGTGAGCCGGATTATCGATCAAGGTGAGAAGGCCGTCCGCTTCTTTAGAAGCATCGATAGTCTTTTTCTCCCCGTTTTGTGAGGCGTCACACTTTACGCCGGCATATGCAGTCTTGAAGCTCTCTATCGACTGACGCAGCCTGGAAAGGTCGCTATCGGCGGCAAGAGAGTGGACCTCGTTCCCCAAGGCGTTGTAATCGTCGACAAATTTCCTCGAGCAATTGGAAGAGCCGGATTGATAGGCGTCTGGATTGCCTGTTTGCTGGGCTTTGCCGCAACCGGCCACAATTTCCAAAAGCAACAGAACCCCTAACGAGTAACGCATCCCATCCTCCCCTTAACGCCGAAACTATAGTGGGGCTTGGGGGAGGATTCAATCCTTCCGATAAGGAATAAGAACCCTCATGATTTCTTTAGCCTACATTCTTCCCAAGAACCTAGAAGCGATCCTCAATCCGTTAAAAGAACACGGCTTCGAAATTGTTCCCTGGGATCAGAAAAACACCTGTTCAGCACTCTTAGTTGCAGCGGGAATAACGCTTCCGTCTAATCCAACTTGTCCAGTCATTGGAATTCTCCAAAAGGGGGAAGCTCCCGCTCAAGGATGGGATGATTTTTTTGTTTCCGAGGAGCCCGTCGAAAGGGTTGCGGAAAGGCTTCGACTGCGTATTCGCGGGTTCGCAAAGCATGAGACCACCGTAAAACAGCGGGAGGAATTCTTAGGCGTGTGTGCGCATGACTTGCGGTCCCCTTTGGGACTCATTCAAACCAGTCTTTCTCTTGCGATGAGCGGAGGGAAACTCACCGAGATGCAGACTGAGCTCATCACCAGAGCTCGTCGACAAGCGGGTCAGGCAATTACTCTGGTAAACGACCTTCTCGATGTGATGGCACTCGAGCAGGGTTTAAAGCCGCAATATCAGGTGATGGATTTAAACCAGGTATTAGAAGAGTTCTATCGGGATTATCGTGTACAAGCAGAGCAGAAAAAAATTAATTTCCACTACAAGAATGAAGTTCCGGAATGGAAGATTCTGGCCGATGCCGACCGGATTCGTCAGCTTTTGCAGAATCTTTTCGCGAATGCTTTGAAATTTACTGAGGCTGGAAAAAACATTTATCTTTCGGTTTCGTCCTTTCAAGGCCGTCGCCAAGCGGATCCGCCCTACCCTATGGTGATTGTTAGTTTGAAAGACGAGGGGAAGGGCATTCCCTCGACGGAGACTCAAAAAATTTTCGATCGGTTCACGCAGTTGAAGCAGGGTGGTCGGGCGGAGGGTAGAGGACTCGGGCTCTCAGTCGCAAAACAAATTTCGAACCTTCATGATGGAAATATTTGGGTGCAGAGTGAAGAGGGTGTCGGTTCTACGTTTAAGGTTCTCTTCCCCCACGTGTTAAGCAGCGGAGGCAAGTCGACGGCAAGACAGGTTCTCATCGCCGAGCCCAACGCTCCGAAGAGAGAACATTTTTTTTCCTCATTGGAAAAATGGGGCTATGAAGTTGTCTATGCTCGGGATGGGATTGAAGCGCTCACGCTCTCTCATTACTTGCAGCCCTCTCTTATTGTTCTGACCCCTCAGCTCTCGAAGTTGCCCGAAAGCGAAGTAGTAAATATTCTAAAAAATGAAGTCGCAACGAGTGCTATTCCCGTCTTATTTGCCGCGGATACAGAAGAACTCACTCAATTCAAAGGGCAGGTGAGCCTTTTCGACGAGACTCTCCGGCTTCCCTTCACCGAGGAGGGCTTTCAAAGCACGCTAAAAAGCCTAAAAGGAAGATCTCCCGCCCTCGCCCTAAAAAAAGCCGCCTGAAATGATGGATTCCGATCTCGTTGATTCTTGCTCAATCCATGAGACTGCTTCGCTGCGCTCGCAGATACCCCTATTCGCCTTTGAAGAAATAGGCGACTTCGCGGTCGGCGGAAGCTGTACTGTCGGAGCCGTGAACGCTGTTGGCTTCGAGGCTGTCGGCGAAGATTTTTCGAATTGTGCCGGGAGCTGCTTTCGCGGGATCGGTTGCGCCCATGAGCTTACGGTATTTCTCGACTGCACTTTCTCCTTCGAGAGTCATGAGCAATACCGGACCACTTGTCATAAAAGAGCAAAGGCTATTGAAGAAGGGGCGTGCTTTGTGTTCGGCATAGAAGCCCTCGGCTTCCGTTTTCGTAAGGGTCTTCATCCGCGCTGCAACCACCTTAAGGCCGTCTTCTTCCATCATCGCGATAATTTTCCCAATGTGGTTCTTCTTTACCGAGTTAGGTTTGATGATTGATAGAGTTCTTTCCAGTGCCATTGTTACCTCTTTAGTATTTTTTCCATGGTCTCACCGATCGTGGCGGGACTCATCGAGACGGCGACTCCCGCCTTCTCCATTGCTTTGATCTTGTCCGTTGCTTTGCCGCTTCCGCCGCTGATGATCGCACCGGCGTGGCCCATTCGTTTTCCCGGAGGGGCCGTCTGGCCACCAATAAAGCCGACGACGGGCTTTTTTACATCGCTCCCGATGTATTCGGCCGCGACCTCTTCCGCATTACCTCCGATTTCGCCGATCATGACGATTGCTTCGGTCTGTGGGTCGGCATTGAACATCTGAAGGGTTTCCAAAAAGGAAAGTCCCGGGATCGGATCACCGCCGATGCCGACGCAGGTGGATTGGCCGATTCCTCGTTGGGTAAGCTGGTGAACGGCTTCGTACGTAAGTGTCCCGCTACGAGAGACTAAGCCCACTTTTCCGGCTTTGTGAATGTAGCCGGGCATGATGCCGATCTTGCACTCGCCTGGAGTAATAAGGCCTGGGCAATTCGGTCCAATCAAAACCGTCTTCTTTCCCTTTAGATAATTCTTCACGGGCACCATATCGAGTATCGGGATGCCTTCCGTAATGCAGACGATAACGCCGATGCCAGCATCCGCGGCTTCTAGAATGGCATCCGCCGCAAAAGCGGCGGGAACATAGATCATCGTCGCATTCGCCCCGGTTTTCTCCACCGCTTCAAAGACGGAATTGAAGATCGGAATTCCTTCTAAATCGGTTCCTCCCTTACCAGGTGTCACGCCGCCCACGACTTTGGTGCCGTATTCCTTACAGGCTTTTGCGTGGTAAGAGCCCGCTTGTCCCGTAATACCCTGAACGATAAGTTTTGTGTTCTTATTGACGAGAATACTCATTGCTGCCCCTTTGATGCGGCGACAACCTTTTGGGCGGCCTCTTTCATTCCCGTGGCGGTAATGACCTTGATATTGGACTCGCTTAAGATTTTCTTTCCAAGATCGACATTGGTGCCTTCCAGCCGCACGACTAGAGGCACGTGAAGCTTCAGTTCCTTCGCGGCTCCGAGGATACCAGAGGCGATGACATCACACTTCATGATGCCGCCGAAGATGTTGACCAAAATCGCCTTCACCTTCTCGTCTTTCAAAATGATCTTGAAGGCCTCGCGTACTTTTTCCTCCGTAGCGCCACCTCCTACGTCGAGGAAGTTCGCGGGGCTTCCTCCCTCGAGCTTGATGATGTCCATCGTCGCCATGGCAAGGCCGGCGCCATTCACCATGCAGCCGATATTTCCATCTAAAGTAATGAAATTGAGGTCGAATTTTTTGGCCTGCGTTTCGGCAGGATCTTCTTCATTCGGATCGGTGAGCTCCAAGAGGGATGGATGACGAAAAAGAGCGTTATTATCGAAATTAATTTTCGCATCGAGTGCGACGAGATTTCCGTCTTTCGTCGTAATCAACGGGTTAATTTCCGCGAGTTCACAGTCGTACTCTTGATAGAACTTGATTAATTTCTGGAGAATATCTCCAAGCTGCTTCGCTGCATTTCCGGTGAAGCCCATTTTTGAGGCCAGCCGCCGAGACTGATAGCTGCGAAGTCCAATCGCGGGCTCGACCCATTCTTTGAAAATTTGTTCCGGGGTCTTCGCGGCGACCTCCTCGATATCCATTCCTCCCGCGCGGCTCGCCATGATCACAAGACGCGAAGATGCGCGGTCGAGGGTTACCGCCAAGTAATTTTCGGAGGCGATCTGAGCGCCCTCTTCGATGAGTAGGCGCTTGACCTCTTTCCCTTCAGGGCCGGTCTGGTGGGTTACGAGCTGCATCCCGAAGATGTTGTTCGCGAAGGCCCGAACCTCATCCATCGTTTTAGCAACTTTAACGCCCCCACCCTTCCCGCGGCCGCCGGCATGGATCTGGGCCTTTACGACCCACGGGCCATTCGCAGAAACGGACGGCGCGAGCGTCACAGCTTCCGTAGCGGAAAAGGCCGGTTTCCCTTGCGGGACCGGGATTTGATACTTTCGAAAAAGTTCTTTGGCCTGGTATTCGTGAATTTTCATGTTTTTACATCAAATTTTGAACGGCCTCGACGAGCCCCTTCACGGCATCGGCCGATTTCTTTAGGTTGGTTTTTTCTGTCTCATTCAATTCGAGCTCGACGACTTTTTCCAGGCCATTGTTTCCCAGCTTCGCCAATACGCCGACAAAAAGATTTTGAATGCCGTACTCGCCATGTAACTCGACAGCGCAAGGAAGTACTCTGTTTTGATCCCGGACAATGGACTCCACCATCGCTACGACCGAAGCGGAGGGCGCGTAGAAGGCAGAGCCTGTCTTCAGGTAGTTTACGATTTCGGCCCCGCCATTTTTCGTGCGCTCGACGATTGAATCAATTTTTTCTTTGCTCAGGAAAGCCTCGAGGGGAGCTCCGCCAATCGAGCAGAATCGGGTCATCGGTACCATCGTATCGCCGTGGCCGCCATAAACGAAACCATAGACGTCTTTCACGCTCACATTCGCGGCCTCCGCCACAAAAGTGCGGAAACGAGCGGAGTCCAAAACTCCCGCCATGCCGATCACGCGTTCGCGCGGAAATCCGGAAACTTTCTTTGCCACATAGGCCATCGCATCCAAAGGATTCGAGACAATGATGAGTATTGTTTTCGGCGAGTACTTCACTACCTGTGTGGTGACATCCGAAACAATCTTTGCATTGGTCTTTAAGAGGTCGTCTCGGCTCATGCCGGGCTTTCGAGGGATGCCGGCCGTGATCACTACGACATCAGAATTCTCTGTCGCAGCGTAATCATTCGAGCCCGTCACGCGGACATCAAAGCCTTCTACGGGAGCGGCCTGGAAAAGATCGAGTGCTTTGCCCTGAGGGATTCCTTCCATGATATCGACGAGCACGACATCCCCAAGCTCCTTGCTGGCGATCCAATGGGCTGCTGTCGCCCCTACGTTCCCCGCCCCAACAACAGTAATCTTAGGTCTTTTCATGGTGTACCTTTCTAGGTTTTACAAATTATCGACAATAAAGCTTGCGAACTCGGAGCAACGGACTTCCTTTGCCCCTTCCATCTGGCGAGCGAAATCGTAAGTGACCGTCTTTTGCGAGATGGTTTTTTGAAGAGCATTCGTGATCATATCGGCGGCTTCCTGCCAGTGCATGTATTCGAACATCATCACACCGCTTAAGATCACTGAGCCGGGGTTGATTTTATCCTGGCCCGCGTATTTGGGCGCGGTCCCGTGCGTTGCTTCGAACACAGCTGAGCGGTCGCCAATATTGGCGCCGGGACTGATGCCAAGCCCACCTACCTGAGCAGTCAATGCATCACTAATGTAATCGCCGTTCAAATTAGGGGTCGCTAGCACGGAATATTCATCCGGTCGCAGGAGAGCTTGCTGAAACATGCTATCCGCGATGCGATCCTTGATCACCACTTTTCCCTCGGGTGCTTTGCCTTGATATTTTTCAAAAACTTCATCTTCTGAAATGGTCTGCGTCCCGAATTCTTCCTTCGCGAGCTGGTAGCCCCACTCTCGGAACGCTCCTTCCGTAAACTTCATGATATTGCCCTTATGGACGAGCGTGACACTGGGCCGGCGCTGGCGAATGGCATATTGAATCGCCGTGCGGATAAGGCGCTTTGATCCGAAGGCGCTCATGGGCTTAATCCCAATTCCTGATTCATCCCGAATTTTCGTCTTCATCTGAGTGTTCAAGAATTCGATGACCTGCTTCGCTTCGCTCGAGCCGCTTTTCCATTCGTAGCCGGCGTAGACGTCCTCGGTGTTCTCGCGAAAAACCACCATGTTCACCTTTTCAGGCTGCTTCATGGGGCTCGGAACGCCCGCGAAATAGCGCACCGGACGGATACAACAGTAGAGATCGAGAAGCTTTCTTAAGGCGACATTCAAGGACCTTAAGCCCCCGCCCACCGGCGTGCTGAGCGGCCCCTTGATCGCGACGCTATGTTCTTTGATGGCCGCAAGAGTCTCGTCTGGGAGCCAGTTTCCCGTGAGTTTATTGGCTTTTTCCCCTGCCAAGACCTCTTTCCAGACAATCCCGCGCTTGCCGCCGTAGGCTTTTTTTACCGCCGCATCAAACACTCGCTGGCTAGCCGCCCAAATGTCGGGGCCCGTTCCATCCCCCTCGATAAAGGGAATGATGGGAAACGAAGGGACCTGGATCACATTCGAGGTGGAGTAGGTGATTTTTTCGCCGGTCATAAGATCTTTTTCCAGGGTTAATTTTGGGGAGAACTTTAGTGCGCATTGCGCGCGTTGACAAGGAGAACGCCGAGAGGACATCATCTTGAATTCATGAAGGGTAAACGCTGCGTCCCTTGCGAAGGCGGGGTCTCGAAAATGGGTAAAGAGGATGTAAAAAAGAACCTCGCCCGAGTTCTCAATTGGACTCACTCCGGGGATCAGTTGGAACGCTCGTTTCAGTTCGGCGACTTCAAAGAGACCATGCGGTTTGCGAACCAAGTGGCTGACCTTGCCGAGCGGGAGGGCCATCACCCAGATTTCGAGATTCACTACGCTCAGTTAAAACTCACTCTTTGGACCCACGCGGTCGGAGGGCTTACGGAAAATGATTTCATTATGGCGGAAGAGATCAACAAACTCTGAATTTGCGAGGCCCAAAGGGCCGAAGCAATCTCATCGTAGAAGCAAGTTCATTGTGATTGCCGCGGCCCTTTGGGCCTCGCAAATACAGGCGTTGTTGCCGGACGAGCAGAATAACGTCGATGTTTATCAAAAGACCGTTTCGGCGGTGGTTAACATTACTTCCACTACACTCCGGCAGGATTTCTTTTTCGAGGTGGTCCCCCAGAAGGGCGCTGGTTCCGGAGTCATTATCAAGTCCGATGGTTACATCGTTACGAATCACCACGTAGTGGGAAACGCGGTAAATGTGGAAGTTACCCTCCACGATAAAGCTCAGTACCCCGCGAAAGTGGTTGGTCTCGATCCCGATTCCGATCTTGCAATTATCAAGATCAATCCTAAAGGAAAGAAACTCACCGCGATCGAATATGGTGCGCCAGAAAGCTTGATGGTGGGACAAAAAGTGCTCGCTATAGGAAACCCGTTTGGTTACGGGGGATCTTTGAGCACCGGAGTGATTAGTTCCCTAGGGCGGGACATCCGCGCGACGACGGGGAGACTCATCCGCGACATTATCCAGACGGACGCCGCGATCAATCCCGGTAATTCCGGTGGCCCATTGCTTGATAGCGCATCCAAATTAATTGGAATCAACACTCAAATCTTTTCTCCGAGTGGCGCTAGTCATGGAATTGGTTTTGCGATTTCGGTGAAAACTCTTCGACGTATCGTCGATCAACTTATTCAATTCGGTAAAGTGCTTCGTCCGGATCTTGGAATCGATGCGGTCGGACTTGGAGCGGATCTATTAGAGTTCATGGGTGCGCCGATTGAACAAGGGGTGATGATTCTTGCGCTCGATAAGGGCGGGCCTGCCGCGAAAGCCGGATTGAAAGGGGCCAATCGGGAGCGGGTGATTGGTTTTCGGCGTATTCCGGTCGGTGGGGATATTATTTTCCAGGTCGACGAGACTCCAGTCGCAACTCTAAGAGATATTCTGGATTACATTTCCGATAAAAAGGCCGGGGAGAGCGTGACGCTTCATTTTTATCGAGGAAAGACAAAGCAGAGCGCTAAGGTTCGTCTTACTGTGCCCGCCGACGTCGCTGGTGAGAGTTTGTAGTCAGGAAATCTTGTTTCTCATGTTTGAATTGAGCGAGCACGCCTAGCTTTCCTTTTTCGGTATCAATCTCCACGGTTCTTTTCACAAATCTCCCGATGTCTACCGCCAGAACGCGCAAATTCTTGGACTCGATCCACTTGCGTGCGCGTGCAATCGTCGTGACGTACGGCTGGCTGAGCCCGCAGACTTTCAATTGGATAGACTCAAGGGGAATCTCCAATTCCAGAAGCTGCTTCAAACAAAGCTCAAGGAGGTCCGCGATGTCTTGCGTACCGGAGTCCGGATCATAAAGTACCGCACCTAAGACTTTCGGGTATTTCACGCAAAAGAGAATTAGGAGCTCCCGATTGATCTCGGCGACTACTGGGGTGGGAGCTCGGAAGAGATACACCCCCGGTTTTTTTAGACGAGTGGGACTCACCCCTCTATTTTACCTATTTCTCGTCGTCAGGCGGAGGGGGAAAATCTTTTAATATTTCGGAAACTGGCGTGGGTTTTGCCGGGAGAACGATACCCGTGCCTGGCCGAGCCAGCGAGGCATTTTGTTGGAAGATCCGCTCGGTTTCCCTCATTGCGTCTTGCAACTTAGATTCCAACTTTTCGATATTTTCTTCCAATCTCAAGCTGCGCTGCCTCTCGAGATCGACGAGCTTTTCTTCCTCTTCGCGCTTTTGAATCAGGTTCTTCAGTTCGCCTTGCAGTTCGCCAATGCGCGCCATCGCCCGTGCATACTGTTCCCGCACAAGCTTATTTGCCTGCTCGAGCTTTCTCAACTGGGCTCTTAAGGCATCCACCTCTTGCGAGCTCGTGGCGGGCTTTCTGGACGGGCCGTAGATGAAAATATAGCGTATCCATTCCCGCCATTGAACTTTGCCATCCGCTGAATTTGCCGAACCCTTTGGGAGTGAAGTCTTGGGGACTCTAAAAAGAGAATAGAGTTTGTAGAGGCCGATCAGAGTGGCCAAAAAAAGAATCGTAGTGACGACCAAAAGGGGAAGAAGGGAAGAGGAGTAGTTCGGATCGTGGAGAAGGTCTTGAATCTTGGTTAACTCGGTACCCATGACTAATCCCGCTCGAGAGTTAACCAGCCAAAGTGTAATTACTTCAACAGGCTCAACGCTATTCGAGGAGTCTCGTTCGCTTGGGCGAGAACAGCCACGCCCGCTTGTCTCAAGATCGTTTCCTTCGCCAAGTTGGCGCTTTCCACCGCAAGGTCCGTATCACGGATGCGAGATTTCGCAGCCAATAAGTTTTCTTGCAAGACTAACTGTGATTGCACGGTAGTGTTCAAGCGTGACTGAGCGGATCCTACGCGCGCTCTAATTTCATTCACTCGGTTTAGTGCTTCGTCGATGGCCCCCAAAGAGTCTTGCGCGTTCTCTTTCTGAGTCACCTCGACATCGGCAACGCCAATGGCTTCGGCAGTCAGGTTTGAGTCTCCGGGTGCAAATCGGATGCGGTCTACATCCGGGTCGTTGTTGGGACCGACCTGGAACTCCATATTCACTTGTTTACCGGACAAAAGCTCGGAGCCTGCGAATTTCGTCGTGCGGGCCACTCGAGTGACTTCTTCCACGAGCTGAGACACCTCGTTGTTCAACATCTGCCGTTCTCTATCACCTACGGTATCGGAAGAAGATTGCATGCACAGCTCGCGCATGCGCAGGAGCATGTTGTTGATTTCGTTCGTACCACCTTCGTAAATTTGGATTAGAGAGATACCGTCTTGAGCGTTTCGCCCGGCGGCACCCAAACTTCGGATTTCCGCGTTCAATTGGTCGGAAATGGCTAAACCGGCGGGGTCATCGGAGGCGCGTACTATGCGCGACCCGCTGGCCAGTCGTTGGATGGTTGCATTTAACCTTTGCCCAGTTTGCTCCAAATGGCGTTGGGCACCAAGCACCAACTCATTTGTCATTATGGTCAAGCCCATGGCTTGTTCCTCCTCTACTTTTCGGCACCTCCTTCCTTGTGGTAGCGGCCAACCGATTCGTGGTCAGCCGTTGCGTTTCCTTGCAACTCAGTCTGGCGCTAAACTTTCTAAAGCCGCCAGTAAATGGAACCTTTTTTTGCCGCCCTGCAAAAACCAGGGCCGCAAATGGGAATTCCATCTGCCAAGAGCTTGTTCGACCGCGACAGAAGTTTATTTAAGGGAAAAAAACAATGCATTGCAGCACTTTACAGTGACTCGATGCTCCAATTAGGATGGCTCGACAAACAAAATCCTCAGCATTTATAGTCCCTTTTATCCAACGGCAAGAGGTCCGGGGAGACCAGGTTAATGCATCGAGCAATTTAGAAATTATTTTTCTAAAACTTTGCACGGACCCTGTGGGGAGTGATTGATCGCTTTTTTTTCCTGGTCTCCCCATCTCATTCAAAAATAAATCTATGAAAAAAATTTCACGATCGATTAGGTTTCGAGCGTGAAATATGATCCAAAGCGCAAAGTTCGAGTTTTGCTTTCCGGCGGCCCGACTAGGGCTTACCTGGACGACGTCCGTTTTCTGTCCAACTACTCCAGTGGCAGGCTTGCTTATGAAATCATTCGAGCCTTAGGCCGAGGAAACGCGGAAGTCGCTGCCGTCCTAGGGCCTACTTGCCTGGATTTCTCAAAGGTGAAATTGCGAAAACTTCGAAACGTGGAAACGATGGAGGAAATGCGAAAAGAGATGCTCTCTTGCTGTCGAACGTTTCGACCCGATGTTGTCGTATTTGCGGCCGCCGTTCTCGATTTTCAGCCGGTAAAAAGAAAAGGAAAAGTGAGTTCTCGAGGGTCTTGGACACTCAAGTTGCATCCGACTCCAAAAATTGTGGACGAGGTCGCTCGGCGTTTTCCCCGTATCGAGCGCATAGGCTTTAAGCTGGAATGGGAAAGAAAGTCTTTAGCTCAGGCAAGGCGTCTCGGGGAAAAGCTCATGAAGCAAAAGAAGTACAAGGGGCTATGTCTGAATTACCTTTCCGATATTCGATCGGAAAAACACTCGGCACTCCTCTTTTCCTCTGAGAAAATGAAATCGGTGGATACTAAGCGCGCAATCGCGCACTGGGTTTCCTTAATTTGCCACGGGTGCCGGCGAGGAAGCCCCCAATGACGGCGGCGGCTCTTCGTTATATTGCGCGAGCTTGTTGTAAAGAGTCTTCACCGTAATTCCCATCGCGTTTGCCGCTTTAGTCTTGTTTCCCTTGAAGAACGTGAGCACGCGAAGGATGTGTTTCTTCTCCACCTGAGCCAGGAGAAAATTCGTCGAGCTGTCGAAGTAATCCGTCTCGTTCTCGGGGTTTTTCACGTTGAAGGGAATATCATTTTCGGAAATCGATTCGCTATCGACTAGGATCTTAAATCTCTCGATGGTGTTCTGAAGTTCCCGGACATTTCCGGGCCAAGGATAACGTTTCATCAGCTCCATTGCCTTGGGAGTTATTCCCTGGACTTGGCTTCTAGTTCCCGAGTGCAAAAATCGTTCGACGAAAAGTGGAATGTCATTCGGACGCTTTCTCAACGGGGAAAGCCGCAGAGTCACCGTATTAATCCGGTAGTAGAGATCTTCTCGGAACTTTCCGTTCTTCACTTGGGTTTCGAGATCTTTATTCGTCGCCGAAAGAATTCTCACATCCACGCGAATGGGCGCTTTCCCTCCGACTCGTAAGATTTCCCCTTCTTGAAGAAATCGAAGAAGTTTTGCCTGTGCTTCGAGACCCATCTCGCCAATCTCATCGAGAAAGAGAGTGCCTCCATCGGCAAGCTCCACGAGACCTTTCTTCTGAACGACGGCACCCGTGAACGCGCCCTTTTCGTGACCAAAGAGCTCGGAGAGAAGAAGGGTTTCTTGGATGGCTCCGCAGTTGATCGATACGAGCGGTCTATTCGCACGACGGGAGTGCTGGTGGATGAATTTCGCCAAAACCTCTTTGCCGGTCCCGCTCTCTCCCTGGATGAGAGCCGTCACTTCGGTTACAGCAATTTTTCCAGCCATCTGAAGCAGTGCCAGCATCCCTGGATCTTGGGTTAGAAAGCCTGAGTTTTCGTGGTTTGAAAGAGCCATTCCCCTAATACCCCCGTGAGCGCGTAGGTCAAAAACCCTGCCTACTCCAGAAGACTTACCCTGCCGGGGAGCTTTCGATCAAGTAAAATTTACACAGTTTGAAGACTGGAAATTATTGGCGAATTCCGAAACGCAGAAGAAAGAGCGGGCGCAAGATACTCCACCAGCCTACGACTGCAGGCATGCGGGTATAACGGCGGCCTCTGGGGGGGTAGGTTTTCGTAACCGGGACTTCGATGCAGGAATAGCCCAGGGTAAGGGCCTTATAGAATAGGTAGGGCTCGAGCTCATAGCGATCGAGCCAAGGTTGATTCAAGTCCAGGTTAGGATCGGCCAGAAGTTTCGTGCGAAACGCGCGGTATCCGTTGGTGGACTCGGTCAGTTTACAGCCCGTGGCGAGAGAAAAAGCCCAGGGGTGTATTCGGGTGGCCATTCGGCGGTAAAAGGGCATGGCACCCCCGATTCCTCCCCCCGGGAGATAACGGGAGCCTTGCACGAATTCCGCTCGCTTTTCGACGAGGGGACGTAGGAGACGGGGTAATTCTTCCGGATTATCCTTGTCATTTCCGGCGATGATGACGACGACAGGGTATTTATCTTCTATGTAAGCTAACCCGCGGCGGAGGGCAGCGCCTACACCTAAGCTTTTTCCAATCGAAAGTACGGTTGCGCCTTCCCGCTTTGCCCGGTCCATGGATCGATCCGTGGAGCCGTCGTCGGCGACGACAATCTCATCGACAATTCCCGTCGCCTGAAGCCTTCGAATCACCTTGACGATATTTTCTTCTTCATTGAGGCAGGGCACCACAACGGCGAAGGGGAGGCCTCGGTACATGAAGCAATTCTACTCGCTCTCGAGCAGAATCAACAGTGCCTGCTCATCGACGTTCAGCCATCGATTT
>JAHFAF010000377.1 GCA_023250715.1 Pseudobdellovibrionaceae bacterium
TTGCCTTCAGGGTTTAACTCGAAACGACCTGAGTAAAAGAGAATTGCTTTGAATGACTCCTCGGGCTTCGTGGCATCGCCCTCCGGATCCTTGTTTAAACTGACCGACATCGCCCCCTCGGCCGTATAGATCAAAAGTCCGCGAGGATTCTTGCCCCAACTTTTCCAGGAGTCATCGCTCTGGCGAGCCTCATGAGAAACGAGACGCCATGAGCCAACCAAATCACTGCTTGTAAGAGTTTGCACTGCTGACGTCTTACCATGCGGCTCTCAACACAAGGAGGGAAAACAGCGCGCCCTTGGATAATTTCAGAGTCTCGCCGAGGCCGGCCACTTAGAGTATAACCAAACACATGAGATTCCTCCGTACTTTGCTTTTAGTCGGCTCAATACTGACCTGTAACACTTCCTTTCCTCTGGAGCAGGCGAAAAAGGATCAGGTCATAAAGACGCTGAGCCCTCTTCTCGCTGAAGTGGATTGGTTTTCCTCGCGATCGAAACCCGCCCAATCGGTGAAGGACTTGCAAACTCAAATCAAGAAGATGTTGAAGAGCCTTAATGTGGAGTCTGCATATAGAAAAGCCAATGAGGATCTCAATAAGGCGGCGGTAGTAAGTGTCGAAACTCCTGTAGGGCAGCCCGCCAATTTCTCGGAAGTAATCCCAGGCATCTACCGTTCTGGGATGCCCACCCTTCAAATCGCCGAAGGCCTCATCACCGCGGGAACAGTCGATTACATCCTCGCCCTCAACGCTGAATTGAAACTCTTTGCCACAGCCGATCCCGGCGGCACACTACCCTTAACCCCGGAACGGAAAGAAAAAATTGAGAAGGCGATCAAAGGCCACGGCAAGTCGAGCGTGGAAGTCGAAGACTATTTGGGCTTTTACGAGCAGAACCTCGAATACGCCCAGGCCATGGGAAGTGGAAAATTCACTTCGGGAACCCTCATCCCCTTGCGCGGCCCCGATGATTCGCTGGAGGAATACTTCAGGGCCTTGAGAAAAATTGCCGAGCTTCGAAAAAAGAACAAGAAAGTTCTCTTTCACTGTTCGGTCGGAAAGCACCGGACCGGTTTGATCGCGGCTTTGATTCGAACTCTGGATGCCGGTGGAAAGGTGCCCCTTGAATCCGTCGATAGCCTTCTTCTTGAATACGTCGAACACAATTGGAATCAGAAGGCGGATACCCGAACCCAATTTCTCATTCCGTATGCGCTGATAATTCGTAGCGCGCCCTTCCAGAAACTAACCAAAGAGTGGAAAAAAGCCGATCGGGCTTAGGTAAAACTTTCTCTTTTGGTGGAACTGGGCGCATTTCGCACCCTGGATTTCACCTCCCTCCTGCGGCCCATGCGTGGCATGGCCATTGCTCTAGTACCCAAGCTCACTCAACAAGGAGGGGTGAAGGATGAGAAAATTTGCATTAATAATAGGGGCACTGACACTAACCACTATGGCGATGGCTGACTTTCCCGATGGGACCACTACTCCTAACGGGGACATTATTGGAAATGACGGCAACTATTATGTGAAGACACCGAACGGTGACTATATCGGAGGCGGACAAACCTACTCGCATACTCCGAATGGGGATTATATCGGGAGCAACGGGAGCTATTACATCCACACTCCGAACGGCGATTACATTGGAAGCGACGGCCGTTACTACACGTCTACTCCGAACGGCAGCTACAGCGGAAGTCCTTCGACTCAAGAATCTTCGAGCCGTTACTCCGATGACTCCTCGGATAGAGATTCTAGCGCGGAAGCTCGGCAGAGACAGAATCCCTGCTACTGCGGTATGGCCCACGGCTATTGTTCCGTGTTTCGAATGGGGGAGAAGACTGCTTACCAGAGTGTGCGTTCCATTACCTGTGGCCATTCCGATTGCGAGAAAAATTTCGCAAACGTAATCCGAGAAAAATGCGAAAGTCTCTGGGCCAACTGGCCTGCGACCTATCGATAAGACCACCTTTGACACCCCCTGCACACCTCGTTACTAATGAGGGCCAGGGGGTATTTTCATGGGCTTCTTTCTAACACTTTTCATCGCACTTTTTTCCTACTCAGCTTCGGCTGACTGCCATTACGTGAGTCGTGATGGAAAACAATGGACTTCGGAAAGAGAATTTTGCTTCGACGCTACCGACCGTTTAAGCGTGAAGATCGTAGAAAAAGGGAAAGAACTTTATCAAGGGAACTACTCGCTCGAGAAGCTCACCTGTGAGGCAGGCGATCCCAAGTGCGACCAAGTTAACGTGAGAGCGACCAATCTCGGCACTTTCTCCGACCCCGCCGAGTGGCCTGAATTCGCCGTTTTGCAATGGCTCCCGGCAAATTACGGATTTGATCTGCACTACCGGGAAACCGGAAGTGTCGTCACTGGCCTGCTCGACGTGTACGATACCGATATCGCGAAATTCATGACTTTTTGTAGCGTCGACCCTACCTCCCCGGCAGGCAAAGACTGTCGCTCGACGATTCCAGAAGAACATTGAGGGGTGATCAGGCGAAGTTCTAGATATCCGTCGAAAGCTCGCCATTACGGAAATACCAAGGAAGTTTCACCTGGTCTCGAAGAGGAGCCAAAAGGTTCTTGCAAACGTTCAGACGATAATTATTGAATTCGGTTCTTTGGTTGTAAGTAAGCACTTGGCGGTAAGTCTTCCAAAAAGCGGGTCTTTGGGGCGGCTCGTCTCCGAGTAGAATTTTGGTCACTTCGTAACTGATTCGGCAAATGCGTTCGTTACCATCCGGTGCCTGAGAAGGAGCCACGTCAAATTCTACTTTCATTGCCATCCCCCTAGATACCACACTTCCCGCCCAAAAGGCGGAGTGGTTTCCGGTGTAACTATAGGCATCCATAGGCTAGAACGATGAGATGAAAGCAGTTTTGGTAGGAATCCAATTGTCTGGGGTAGAGGATTTCGAGTTTCATTCCTCTCTCGAAGAGTTGAAGCGCTTGGTACAAACCCTGGGCTTTGAAGTCATTGGGACTCTTTCACAAAAACGAAAATCCCCCTCCCCCGCAACCGCCATTGGAGGGGGAAAGCTCCAGGAGCTGGCCGCTTGGACCAAGGGGACAGGCAAGGTATTAGCCCCACCACGAAAGAAGAGTAAGGCTGCTCAGCGTTTTCAAACGACGGAGCCAGAGACGGAGGAAGACGAAGACCAAGCGGAATATCCGCAACCCACGGGCCATGCCACCAAAGTGATTTTCGACCAAGAGCTCACCCCGAACCAACTACTGCACCTTCAACAAGCCACCGGCGCGGAAATTCTCGATAGGACGGGTGTCATTGTCGAAATTTTCCATCGCCACGCAAAAACGCATGAAGCGCGTCTCCAGGTGGAAATTGCACGTCTTAAGTATTTGGCCCCGAGAGTTCGGGTCACGGGGCCTGGCGAGCGCGAAGGAGGCGGGATTGGCGCCAAGGGAATTGGGGAGACGGCTCACGAGCTCGATCGCCGTCGAATTCGCGATCGCGTGGCGGAGCTTCAACGCGAGCTGGAAGCCATTCGCGAAGGTAACGAAAATAGACGCGCTCGCCGTCGCGATCAATGCCGAGTGGCGCTTGTGGGTTACACCAATGCCGGTAAATCTTCTCTCATGCGAGCTCTTACCGGGAGCGAAGTTTTAGTGGCGGATAAATTGTTTGCCACATTGGACACAACGGTGCGCCCGATGCAGCCCGATAATTTTCCAAGAGTGCTTATCTCTGACACAGTGGGATTCATAAAAAAATTACCGCACGACTTAGTAGCCTCCTTTCGTTCGACTCTCGATGAGGCGGGGGAGGCTTCCATGCTTCTATACGTCGTGGATGCTTCGGACCCCACCTTTCGATCTCAGCTGGAAGTAACCCGTCAGGTACTTTCGGAAATCGACTGCACGGATATTCCTTCCGTGGTTCTATTGAACAAAGCCGACTGCCTGGACATCGTTCAAAAGCATTCGCTCGCGCGAGAATTTCCCGAGGCGATCTTAATCTCCGCGAAAGATCCTGATGATGTGGAGAAGGTAAAAGGCTTGCTGCGGGATTTCGTTGGAAAATCCATGGAGGAATCGGAATTCTTCGTCCCTTACGATGACAAAAATGGAATCCTAGGTGAAATTCGAAGAAACACTTCCGTCCTTGAAGAAAAACACGAAGCAGAAGGTGTTCGGCTACGGATCAAGACCTATCCCGAGCTCCTTTCGAAATTGAAAAAACTATCTCACTTATAGAAGCGCGAGTAAAAGCGGGCAAGGGGCAGGAAGCTAACTGCCGTTAAAAGATGCCACGCCACGTGACCGGAAAACCAATGGTTCTGAGGATCACACCAACCGTGCAGAACATCCAGCAACCAAAGAATATAAGCGACAATAAAGAGCGCTACCAAAATGAAGACG
>JAHFAF010000378.1 GCA_023250715.1 Pseudobdellovibrionaceae bacterium
CGAAAAAGTGACTAGGAAAATCAGAAAGCGCTTCATGCCGTCACCATCTCCTTAGTTGAAAGAGGCGCTGCACCCACTGCAACTTCGCCTGAAAGGCATTGCCGTCCTTCCGCGTGCCGGTGAACGAAATCCTTTTCGAATAACTGAAAGTGAACTCTTCCAGATCGTTCGAATCGAACTCGAATGACGCCAACGCCGGAGCGAAAGTCTGAAGAGGTTGGGGGATTTCACAAGAAGAAAAATTCCGCGAGGCCGCCGAAAATGCCCAGCTCAAAAGGCGTTCGTTCAGCTGGATTTTCTTTAACCAAAGACCTCCTTTGGAATCCTTGAAAAATTCGATTCCCTTCAAAGCATCCTCAGAAAAATCGATGGCCTTATTGCCTGGAGCCGAACCATCATGCAGTTGGGCCCGCTTCACAGCACCCGCCTCGATCTCCACGGAAACGAATTGCCAACTTCCCTTTCGAGCGCTCGTACAAGCCGTCTCCGAATCTGAATCTGAATCTGAATAGGAATGATTCACCTGAAACTGGAACCAAGCAATGTCGGCCGCCCAGCTCGACGCACAAAGGAAAAAAGAAAGAAGAATGAGTTTCATGGTCTCGACCCCACTAGCTTAAAGGGATCCAGCCGAAAGGGTTCAATCGGTGTTAGAAATTCCCGCAACATGGAGCGCATCAAGAGTTTATTGCGCGACACCCTCTGTCCGATGTGGGTCCGTTTGTTATCCTCATCGCTCTCGAGGCTCATTCTTCCAGTATAGAAATCGTAAGAACCACCCGAAAGCCGATCCCGCTTCCCCGTCCCTCGGAAAAATTCGTAGCCCGCAAAGGTGAGAGGCGCAAAAGGGTTCTGAGTAGTGGGCTGAGCGGAGCTTAAGTTCACTAAAATGTCGAACTCCCACAGTCCCGGCCCGTCGTAATTTCCACTCACCAAACCCATCTTTTGTGCGTCCGAGGGCAAGGCAGGCGCCCCCTCGCGGTACATCTCAAAATTCCCGACTCTTCCAAAAATCCGGGAATACCACACCCCTTTCACCACACCATCTCCGAGTGTGGTGATCTGAAGGACCGCATCGATATCGGAGGAAGGATCGGGACTATCGAGCACGAACTGGGTCACGACCAGCGGCTTTGGGTATAATCGCTCCGCAAAGCGATAAGAAATGGCTTCATTACTTCCCCAATCCCCAAAAAATAAAGTCGCGTCCGCCGACAGATTGAGCCTCGGATCCTCGACCGTTCCGGATTGATAAGTTGCGATTCTCAACTGCGCCGCTTGGTAGTTATTCAGATATTCGTGGTGGACATACCCTTTATATAGACCCGCGACGGCGGGAACCGTTCCTTGCAAAGCCGGCCCGGCAGAGTCTTTTTTCAATTGGAAGACGCTAGTGGGTTGGGGGGGGGCCATTACTCTCGGCCCCGCAATTTCCGGCGAGACACGCTTTAGAAATTCGCAGCGCTCGCACTGAAGACCATCGGGAGCCGGAATGCAGCCCATGTCTCGAGCGTTGCAATAAATAAATAATTGGTTTTCAAAAAAGTTGTAGGTACCGGAATCCACGTTTGCCAAAAGGCAGATTTTATCCTCGGGATGGAGAAAACACCTTTTCTCGTACTCCTCGCCGATAAAGCCCTTAATGTTGTAAGCGCGAAAAGCATTTCGGCTTACTTCCGTATTTTCGACACCGGATCGATAGGTATAAAGCTGCACCACCGTCTCGGCCTTTTGCCCTTTTTGAAAAGTACTCGCGCACTTACCGCGGTACTCGCCCCAAACGGGCTCTAAAAGGGGCAGTTCGGGGGCGACGGGCTTATCGCTTCTCAAACGAAGTGTGCCCACCTGCCCGCTATGAACCGAAGTGAACTCCGCCGTCATCTCGAGTGGAGAGAGCTGCCTTGCGATCAAGGTGACCCCATGTTCCTTCTGAACGAAGACAAACGCTTTCTCCAAAAGGCTGTACTTCACGTCGTCAAAATCATAGGCGACATACTCGCCGCTTTTGAAATCGCCCAAATGGAGGGTGAGAATAGCTCGAATGACAGTCGCGTTATTGTCTTCCCGCGAGAGAATGAAGTCTATTTTAGCGAGTTGATCTCGTTTGGTCTTTTCGTGCCGTAAAATCCCCACATACCGATCCGAAATCCCGAACCCAGGGACCTCCGCGCGTAGAAACGAGGAAAATAAAACGAATACAGTAAGAGTTAAGACAGACCAATTTCTCATTCCGCCCCCCAAGGGTATGGCCCTGCTGTAGCACAGGGGTTGAGTCAGCGGAACTTAATATTACATGAAGACAGCCTTGGTTTTGCGAGGGCGAAGCCCGAGGCTATCTCATTAGATTGCTTCGGGCTTCGCCCTCGCAAATACCGTGATAAAGAAATCAGTGGAGGTTTTTCTGAGCCGCCTCGAAACCCTTGATGATTTCCCCATCCCCGACTTGAGCTTGAGTTTTGTCCGCAAGAAAGCGGGAGGAGAACACTACGACCGAAGGGGGCATTCCAAATTCGAGTTCTTTTAGAATCTTCGAGCTTTTCATGAGAAAAAACGCGCTTTCCACATTCACTTTGGCTCCCGATGAAAAATCATGCCCATAGAGAGGGGATTTGAGATGTCCTGCGTGAAACTTCAAGGAGCAGGAGAAGGAACACAGGTGAACCGTTTTCCCCTCATGCATTGATTCAAAGCCGTTACGGGCATCTGTCTTTGTGTCCATCCCGCAAACAGCACAGCTCACCGTCTGCCCGCTCTTTGCAGGAAGGGCGAATGAAATGAGTGAAAAAAGCAGAATCCACAGCACTGTCATGCTTCGAAAGTGATTCATGTTTGAGGTATCCATACGTGAACTTTTAGTCCTCCCCACTTCGATTCTCCAAATTCAAGTTTTCCGCGAACGGCGTCCACACAAGCCTTTACGATAGAAAGCCCCAATCCGTGCCCAGCTTTTGCCCCGCTTAATTTGAAAAAGGGTTCGCAGAGCTTTCCTCTTTCCCCCGCAGGAACTCCCGGCCCGTCGTCACCGACTTCAAGGAGAAGCCCCCCATTTTCCTTTCGAAACTCGACCCCCACATGTTCCCGAGAGTATTTTAACGCGTTTTCCAAAAGATTCGTTACCACGCTGAGAAGAATTTCACTGGGACCCTCAAAAGCAACGCCTCCTGAAGCAATCTCAATAATCTTTTCGCTCCCGGGCTGGAGGGACCGCACTATTTCCTGCACCTTTTCTGCCACGGGAACCACCGATTTTTCACTCGTGAGACTCATTCTTTCTAGATCCGCAAAGAAGAGAAGACGCGTAATCGTCTTTTGTATGCTCTCCGCATGCTCGACAATTCTTTCCAGTCCCGCGCGATACTCCGCTTCCGCCCGTGGACGGCGCAGTAAGAACTCGGCCTCACCCCGGACGACCGTAATAGGAGTTCTAAGCTCGTGAGAGGCGTTAGTTGCAAATCGCCGTATCTGCTGAAAAGAGCCGTCGAGTCGGCTCATCAGTAAATTGAAACCCCTGACCAGAATTCCGTATTCATCTCGTCTTGCCGGCTCTGGAAAACGAAACGAAAGGCTTTCGGCACCGATTCCAGAAGTTTCCTTCGCTAATTTTTGAAACGGGGCAATAAGAAACTTCGTAAGCCCCCAACAAAGAGGCCCCAAGAGAAGAAGGGACAAGAGAACCCTCCAAAATAGAGTGCGCTCCAATTCCTTTAGGTAACGTTGAGTGGGACGCAGGTCGTAGTAGCCCAGCATCTCGTACCGATGCGATCCAATTGTGCCGGTAAAGCCGTGGGAAAGCCGCTTTTCCTCTCCTAAATCCTCCGGCAAGGTATTTAGAACCATTTCCTTGTCGCGATAGATTCGCTGATAGATCTCGCTTACGGTCGCTTCAGGAATGGAGGAAAAAGCCCCCCCATGAGATTGCAAGTGTCGCCATTCTCGATCGAGATGAACGGCCAGCACCTGTTCCGCTGTAAGGAGGAGTCTTTCTTTTACCGTGGAAAAGACGCTGACGCCGAGGAGAATGAATGAGGCGGCGAATACGACAGTGAGGATAAGGGAAAAACGAACTTTAAGACTCATGACTCGGCCGCATGAAAGTAAAGCCTGAGGAACGCACCGTCTGCACCCATTCGTCTCGGCCGAATGGCCGAAGTTTTTTTCTTAAGTTCGCTAGGTGGACTTCAATAAAATTGGTGGAAGGCTCCTGCAGGTAACCCCAAACCGACTGAATCATCTCACGCCGGCTCACCACTCCACCCGGCTTTTGCATGAGAAGTCGCAATATCGCATGCTCTTTCGGTGTTAACGAAATCGGATTCGGTCCAATCCGGAGCTCATGCCGATCATCGAGAAGAAGGACATCCTCGTATTTTTGCAGCTCCGGTTGCACACGGGGA
>JAHFAF010000379.1 GCA_023250715.1 Pseudobdellovibrionaceae bacterium
TTTGAGCGTTCTCTCCGTGTTCGGAAATCTAATCTCGGATATTCTTTACGTTTTCGTAGACCCACGACTCGACTTCGAGGCGACGACATGAAACCCACCACTAAGCGGCGGTGGGAAAAATTTAGAAAAACACGAAGATCTTACTTTTCTCTCTGGTGCCTTACCCTCCTCTTGCTCGTAAGCTTTGGTGCTGAATTATGGATTAACCCTAAGCCCTTAGTTCTTAGGTTCGAGGGTGCTACTTATTTTCCCGCATTTAAATATTATCCAGGACAAATATTTGGCGAGGAAGTTTCCGCGGAAGTGGATTACCGAGTTTTGGTGCGAGGAACGCGGTATCAGAAGCCCGGCAATTGGGCGCTCTTCGCGCCGATTCACTGGGGACCGCTGGAGTCGCAATCCCTGGCCACGCCACCGCCCCATCCCCCGTCTCACGAAAATATTTTGGGTACCGATGATCGGGGGCGAGATCTCCTGGCTCGGTTGGTTTACGGATTTAGAAATTCCTTTCTATTCGCGTCTGTCTCTTGGATTCTCACTGCGATTCTTTCTTACCTAATTGGTGGAATCCAAGGATACCTTGGCGGACGCGTGGATCTCTTTGCACAGCGAACAGTTGAGATCTGGAGCTCTTTGCCAGTTCTCTATGTTCTTCTTTTCATGATGGCGATTTTCCCCTCGAACCTTTGGCTTTTACTTGCCGTCTGGGCGGCTTTCAGTTGGGTGGGTCTTGCCGGTTACGTACGTGTGGAAGTTTTAAGAATTAGAAAACTGGAGTACGTCTCCGCTGCACGCGCGGCCGGAGCTTCCCATGGGCGAGTTCTCATGAAACATGTCCTTCCCAACGCACTTACTCCCCTCATTACCTTTACTCCGTTTTTGATCTCAGCCAGCATCGTAAGCCTCGCTGCCCTAGACTATTTGGGCTTGGGACTTCCTCCACCTACTCCAAGCTGGGGCGAACTCCTCCACCAGGGAAAAGAAAATCTACGCTCTTGGTGGGTAGGGTTCTTTCCATTCCTCGCCCTTTTTGGCACCACACTACTTTTGAACTTCATCGGCGAAGGCCTCCGCCGCGCCATGGACTCCCGCTCCTAAGGGGTCAGTTTACTTTCAATATTGAAAAGTGCGATATCGAATGCAATTCGTTTTAGCCCAAGCACCATTTAATATTGAAAGTAAATTGACCCATTTTAAGTTTCCCAACGGGGGCAGGCAGCGATCAGAGACTTCGTATAAGGATCCTCGGGCGATTTTAAGAGCTTGTCCCACGGAGCCACTTCCACGATCTTTCCCTCGTGCATCACTGCAATCCGATGGCTGATGTGATGGATTACACGAAGATCGTGCGAGATGAAGAGATAGGTAATCTTGAATTCCTCTTGCAGGTGAATAAGGAGATTCAAGATCTGCGCCTGGTAGGAAACATCTAACGAGCTCACCGGCTCGTCGCAGACGATAAAATCAGGTGAAAGCGCAAGAGCACGTGCAATTCCCACGCGCTGTCGCTGCCCACCACTCAGTTCATGGGGGTAGCGCTCTCCCGTGTTCAATGGCAGCCCCACAAGATCTAAAAGTCTTTGGATGCGCTGGGAGCGCTCGGGAGAAGCGCCATAAAGCTTGTGAATGAGGAGCGGCTCCTCGAGTGTCTCCCAAATGGAAAGCCTCGGATTCAACGATGAGAAAGGATCCTGAAAGATGATCTGGATCCTCTTTCGAAGCGGCTTTAACTCTTTTTCCGTCGTATGGGCAATATTATCTCCGTCGAAAAGAATTTCTCCCCGAGTGGGCTGCATTAAGCGCACAAGGCAGCGGCCCAATGTGGATTTACCGGAGCCGGATTCCCCGACCAGCCCGAGAGTCTCACCCTTTTCAATCGAAAGGCTCACCCCTCTCAAGGCCGCAAACGTCTTGCTTGCTCCAAAGAAAAAACTCTGTGTTACGAATTCTTTTTCGATATTTTTGATTTCAACGAAGCTCATGGCGTTTTCACCGCAAAGCAACTCACCCATCTCCCAGGTTCCACCTCCTGAAACTCCGGTTCTTTCTGGTGGCACTCTGGCATCACAACCGGGCAACGCGAAGCAAATCGGCACTCGCAAGGCGGCTGAACGAGATCGGGAAGCGTCCCTTCAATCATGCGAAGCGGCTTTCGGTGATGTGTTTCGGATAGCCGAGGAGCGGATTCCAGAAGTGCCTTTGTGTAAGGGTGAAGAGGTCGCTTCAGAAGTTCTTTTGTTGGCCCGCGCTCGGCCGGTTTACCAGCGTAAAGCACGAGAATTTCATCGGCTAGCTTGGAAACCACGCCGAAATCATGACTGATGAGAATGACCGACATCCCCAATTCCCTTTGCAGGGATTGAATAAGATCTAGCACCTGCGATTGTAAAGAGGCATCGAGCGCCGTCGTGGGCTCATCCGCAATAAGAAGTTTAGGACGGCACGCCAAAGCAATTGCAATCAAGACCCGCTGTCGCATGCCTCCACTAAGCTCGTGCGGGTATTGCTTCAAACGCTTCGAGTCTTCCCCCAGCCCCACGCGAGAAAAGATTTCCTTCACGCGACCCTCGAGGTTTTTTTCCTCGGGGAAATGGACTCGAATCGCTTCTGCCACCTGTTCCCCCACCGAAATCACAGGATTCAGTGAGGTCATGGGCTCTTGAAATATCATCGCGATCTGAGAACCACGCACCCGACGAAGATCCGTGTCGTTCAAGGTGAGGATATCTTTTCCCTGCCAAAGAATCTTTCCCGAAAGGACAGAGAGCACATTTGAGGGAATCAGCCTCAGAATACATTGGGCGGTGGCGCTCTTTCCGCAGCCGGACTCTCCTACGATTCCCAGACACCTCCCTTCCTTCACTTGAAAGGAAAGATCGTCAACGGCTTGTAAAGCACCTTGTGGAACCTTGAAATGAATTCTCAGATTTTGAACATCGAGTAGCATGGGGGGGTGCCGCTATTTTTTCACACTCCCGGAAGCGACGCAATACCTTGGAAAAAGGGATGCCCTTTTCCAAGGTACCTCTTTGGCTATTTTAGAAGGGTCTGTGCAGCTTCATCGGGAAGAATGCCGCCAAAGTATTGGAGCTGAATGCTCGCTACATCTGCGTCGTAACTCTTCACCGTTTCATCCGCGGCGCCATAACGAAACTCCAAGTTGGGAATTCCAATAGCGTTAAGTGCCGCGTCCACCGTACCTGTGTGCTTCGCCTTATCATCAGTAAAAACGACTCGCTCCGGGTGAATTCCCGTAGTCGTTAAGAATTTTATAAGAATGGCACCCTTCTGGTTCTTTCCAGCAAAAAGAATGCCTCCTTCATATCGAGCTACCTCGTCTTTCCCCTCAATCTCCAACGAAGAGGCAAGTGGAGCAGTCCGAGACAAATCAATCCCAACACTTTTCAATTGAGCTCGAGTCGCATTAGCAATCTCAGTGGGTCTTGCCGTCAGTGCCATGATTGTAATTCCTTGCTCCTGAAGTCTTTGAATCATCGAAGGGGTCGCCTCCTCAATCGGCTTCACCTTCGTGACCTTTTGAACCTCTAACCATTTCGAGAGGGTCTTATCGAAACCCTGGAGCTTCACCTGCGCCTCGAACCACTGATCGCTTCCTAATGTCTGCGAGGGCGAAATCAGCGTATTATCGATATCGAATACGGCAAATGTACGCGAGTCGATCGCTCCCTCCACTTCCCGCATTGTATTCGTTTCTTTTGTCTGTGCCTGAACGATAGTTGCCAAGAGAGCTACCGCCAAAAAAACCTTACCCATAATTACCTCCGGTATCTCGGGAATCAGCTCCCGACAGAGTTCAATCTAGGGGCTTTCTAATCATTAATGAAATTACTTGTTTTAATATAAATTATCATTTTATGTGATTGATATGTGGGACCCTAAATCACTCTCTGCCTTCGAAGCCGCCGCCCGGCACCTGAACTTCACCCAGGCCGCAAAGACGACGGCCATGACTCAATCCGGGGTGAGCCAACACATCGCCCGCTTGGAGGAAAAACTGGGAGCGAGCCTCTTTGAAAGAGTGAATCGCAAAGTCATTCTCACGCGAGCCGGAGAGCTCCTCCTCCAATACGTCGAAAAGGAAAAGGACGAAGGAAAGGCCCTTCAGGAGGCGATTCAAGGAGAGACTCGAAACGTGGCCGGGCTCGTACGCTACGCCATGCCTCACAGTTGCCTACTCACCCCGCACCTTCCTCAGGTACTAGAAGAACGAAAGAAATTCCCTCTTATCGATCTTGATATCACCCTTTGTCGAAACGAAGAAATTTTTGAGATGCTTTTGAAGCAGGAAATCGATTTCGGCTTTGTCACCAAAACTAGCTCGAATCCAGCTTTCTATTTTCAAAAATTTTGTGCTGAG
>JAHFAF010000380.1 GCA_023250715.1 Pseudobdellovibrionaceae bacterium
CATTCTGGCGATTCAAATTTCGAGCTGTCTTACCTCAATGGCTTTTGGAAAGCGCTGGATAAATTCAAGGCAGCGGGCGGCCCCGCAAAATGGCTCGATAGCTTCTGGGATCCCTCAAAGATAGAGAATCGAAAAGACATCGATACACTCGATAAATTAGGCATGTCAGCCTGCTATTCGCCGAACCCGAAGTCGCCTCACATGGGAATCGACTTTCCCTTCGATTTAGAAACGGGAGTCTTTCGCCCGGAAGTGTGGGAAAAATGGCGGGAGTGGGATCCGGTATTAAGAATGGATCGGCGCATAGAAAATCTCAAAAAACTGAAATTCGCTTATGTCGATTGCGGCGTGAAAGACGAGTTCAGCTTACACTGGGGTTGTCGTGCTATTGCCGGAAAGTTGAAAAAACTAGGTGTGGAAACGCTTCACGAAGAATTTAACGATGGGCACATGTCCGTCGCCTACCGGCTCGACCGAAGTCTCCCGCTTTTAGTGAAATCCCTCAGTTGAGGGGTCGGGCCCGCGTAAGTAGCGGGCCCGGCCAAAGAACTTTTTTGCGTATCAGGTATTTCCGCCTTTGTCACCGCCACCACCAAGAATTACGACTTCATTACAGCCGCCTTGCCTCTTTCCCGTGGTCCGGTAAAGAAGATTCGTCGGACGAACGCCATCTCCAGGAATCTCACCCGGAGGTACGGCGTAATAACCTCTATTCGTAATACCGAAGAAGGCGAAAACCTCCTGAGCGGTAAAAGACATGATGCGAACGTTTTGCGCTCCCCCTTGGGCTTCCGCCACGTTCACGTTCGATCCCGACTCCGGAAATGTAAAAGTATTCACGTCTACCGTTCCCGCCGGCTGAATCGACGTAGGCGCCTGCCGTCCAGTGACCGGGCTTCGAACGGTCAAATTATTACCGTTACCACAAAGCAACGCCCGCGATCCTTTTCCGAGATCTTCGTTTGTTGCAGTGTAATTCGCGTATTTCTGTCCAGGAGGAGGCGCTTCACCGCCACCGTTCTTGGGCATTTTGGATTTCTGTTGAGCCGTTCCCTTGATTTTCAGGGCGTCTTGCTTGGAGAGGGCAATCTTGCCGTCCTTTCCTCGCAAGTAATCGACCTTAATAGTGGCTCCACGGGAAACCGCTTTAATGGCGCCCGTAATAGGAACGTTTTCGTCCCCGTCGACAGCGGCGGTCTCGCCGGCGCCAACGCTATTTCCGATTGTATTCTTATGTTCGTCCGCCTTCACTTGAGCGGTATTCATTGCCAGTATTCCGGCAATCAAGAATGCAGTTCTCATGGTTACTATCCCCCCGAATTCGATCTTCGAATTCTATGCTTTCAGTCTAGCGCAAAGAATTGTTTTTGAGAGCTACCACACACATTGTCTACACCGATTTTTTTGTTTGAGCTCAAATGCTTACGCGTTTTCGAAATCGTCACAAAGTTCAACGACGTTTACACAGGAAGGCGGGTGTTTAAGACAACGACAGTATACGTATTCTCGTGTTTCCTAGAGGAGTTACAGAATACGTATTCTAAGGCCGTGTAAAAATAGCAAACACTCTAGGCACATTCTGCGGGTCTACTAGCCTTGGCCAAGCCTAGGCACTCGGGTTGCAATTCTTTCTATTAGGGAAGGGGAATTCTGACCACAGCCATGAAACCACACAGCCCTCTATATATAGTGATGCTACTCATCACCACGGGGTGCAATTTAGTGCGCTCTACCGCGCCCGTGGCCCAGGCGATGCGCTCGAACGCAAACCAAGACAATCGCGCCTTTTTTCAGCGCCCCGAGAATATTCCCTATCCGCAAGCGAACCCTTTCAGTGAAGAGAAGTTTCAGCTTGGCAAAAAACTATTTTTTGATCCCAGACTTTCTAAATCCAACATGATCTCCTGTGCCAGCTGCCATAACCCCGGACTTTCCTGGACCGACGGGCTCGCAAAAGGAGTCGGGCACAATCATCAGACTCTCCCGAGAAGAGTGCCGACCATCTTAAATGCAGCGTGGGGAAAGCAATTTTTCTGGGATGGAAGAGCCGCTTCATTAGAGGAGCAGGCGCTCGGGCCCATTCAGGCGGAAGGGGAGATGAATACCAAGCTCCCAGAGCTCATGCAAAAACTTGGGGGAATCGCCGAGTACAAGCCGCTCTTTCAAAAGGCATTTCCGAATGAAGCTCTTAGCCCTTACCTGGTGGCTAAGGCAATTGCCACTTTCGAACGGGAAATTGTCTCCGATCTCGCGCCCTTCGATTACTGGGTGGCAGGAGAGGAAAAAGCCATTTCAGAAAATGCCAAGCGGGGATTTGGCACTTTCCATGAAGTAGGCTGCGTGCGCTGCCATACGGGGTGGAACTTCACCAACGGACAATTCGCGGATATCGGGCTTCCCTCCGATGACATGGGGAAGGGAAAGCTTGAAAATAATCCGGCAGTGGCTCACGCGTTTAAGACACCGACTTTGAGAAATATCGCCCGGCGCGGACCTTACATGCACGACGGATCTCTGAAGACTCTCAAGGACGTGATCGAAAACTACAATCGCGGCGGAACAATCCCGCGAGTCACGACAAAATACTTTTTGAAGCCGTTGCGCCTATCGGAGCAACAGAAGCTAGACTTGATTGCATTTTTAGAAACCCTCACCAGTGAAGACGAGCCGGTCACGATGCCGTCTCTTCCTAGGGGTGAGTGGAAGGGGGAATCATGGGTAAAATTTTTATCGGCGCCCTAGTCTTTTTCGCAAGCATCGCGTCGGCGGAATCGAACGATAACTCTGTCGTACGCCTCTATCAGATTGGAAAAGACGGCAATTATTGCCTGTCCATTTCTAAGGACACCTCAGGATGTGTCTCAGGAGAGAATGACGCCGGCAAGAATATCAACGTCTTGGATTTTGTTCGCGGAAAAAGAGTCGTCTTTGAAAACCTGTCGGACGCGCCCCATGACATGAAATTTAGTGGAGCGAATGCCCAGGACCTTCCGGTCCAAGCGCCAGGCGGCGCGGATGCCCAAAAACAAGTGGGCGTAGTGGACTTGACCGCGCAAAAAATTAGCTGCTCTTTCCATGGAGCACAGCTCGGAGTCGGCTATCGAGTACCGAATGCTTCGGGTTCGCAAATTATGGAAGGGCACAAAGAAACCGGAATCGAAGGGCGACCGAATTTCGATCCGGCGAACGCCATCGGTGGAGAAAATCCCTCAGGCGGAGGCGGGTCCAGAAAGATTGTGCGAACGGGACTTGCGGATGTATCGGGCGAAGTTCTCTCTAAAGGAAGACAGAGCGACGTAGAAAGGCTGGTCAGCGCACGGCCTGAGCTCCTTGCTAAACTTCAGGAGATAAGACCACTACTCGCCTCGGAGATTGCGGCAAATGCCCCCGGAGCCAAGGGTGCCATTACTCCCGGTGCAGGAAATGGAAGCATATTAGATTCCAATTTTGGCGCTGGAAAAAATGGAGAGAGTCAGGGAGGCGCGGGTTCCTCAGGGGGAAAAGCCGGGGGAGCTGCGGGTTCCGGCGGCAGTTACGCCAGCGGAAAATCTGGAGCGGAAGGGACTTCCGGTTCCGATTCTGTCGCAGGTGGAGGCCGCAAAGATGTGAAACGACTTTTGGCAGCAGCGACTGCCGGCGAGGAAGCAAGTGGCGCGCGAGGTGCTGAGGGAGGATCGGATCACGAAAATTCCGGCTGGGCCTCTTCTATCTTGGGCCAACCTAGCGATGGCGAAAATCGAGCAGCTCTAAATGCCATTCAATCTGCTTCGCTGAGCCCCATTGGCCCTCAAGATCGCACAAAATTAAAAACGATTCACAAAATTGGAAAGGGCAGCGAAATGCATGGGATTTTGCACAGTCGCTGGCTTCTTCTGGCACTCATTATCGCTATCGGCGTTTCAGGGCGTTGGATATTGTTTGCCACTAAAAACAAAAAAGAAATAGCTGATTCATGAAATTTCTTTTTCCAATTCTATTTCTACTCTCCTTAGGTTTGACAGCGCGCGCCGAAGAGGCCTCGCCCAACAGGCTTTCTGATAGTGAGAAGGTGAAATGGCTCGGTGAGAATTACGGTCCTAAATGGATCGAGAAGAACGGCGCAAAGAAAACAGCGATCGGCAAGGAGCCTTCCCCTGGCGCTCAACTTCCCACTTTGTGGCTTCCGATGTGTTTCTTTTTTGATCCTAGCGTGAGCTCAGAACTTGCCAATGAAAAGATTCATACAATGGTCTATGCCTACTCCGGTTGCGGTATCGCCTTGGAACCTTACACCTTCACTTTGAGACCGGATTACCCGAACGATGCAAAGGCGCTAAGAGTAGCGGTGGAAAAGGCCTGTCCGTTTGTTTCCACCTATGGTGCGCGAG
>JAHFAF010000065.1 GCA_023250715.1 Pseudobdellovibrionaceae bacterium
GGCCGCGAAATCGCCACCCCCGAAGAAGCCCGCAAAATCCTTGGAATGTGAACTTTTGAATCCGCGAGGCCGAAGGCCGAAGCAGTCTCAGGATGCTAGCTTGAACAGCGAGATTGCTTCGGCCTTCGGCCTCGCAAATACAATCAAAGGGTGGAGCGTTTGCTTCGTAGGGCGGAGAAGAAATCGGTTAGGTATTGGAAACCGGAGAAGAGAGAGATGCCCAGGGCGAGGTACAAGATCCAAGTCCCCACTTTATATCCGGAAACACCCATAAAACTTCCGTACCACATCAGAAACCCCAACCCCACGAGCTGAAACGTAAGCTTCCACTTCCCCGCTTCGCCCGCGGAAATAATGAGCCCCTCTCCAGCGGCCACACCTCTAAGAGCAGTCACCAAAAACTCTCTAGATAATAAAAGAATCACGAGCCAGTCCTGCACCCGGCCCAGCTGCATCAACATGATCAAGCCCACCATGAGAAGAACCTTATCCGCAACCGGATCGAGAAACTTTCCCAGAAGACTCTCGATTTTCCACCGTCGAGCGAGCCAGCCGTCTAAAAGATCCGTCAATCCCGCAAAAGCCACTACCAGCCCGGCAATGCGGCCCGGAGAATAGCGAAACATCCAGTCTCGGTCGAAGGGTGGTTGATCGGAATCAAATTCTAAAAGAAGGGCGATAATCGGCACGAGAAGAATGCGCAGAATGGTAAGGCAATTGGGAAGATTCAAAATATTTGTCGACGACTTGAACTGCTTCAGCCACATGCGAATTGTCGAGTGTTCTTGAAGATCTGCGCTTTTTCAAGGACATAAAGCGAGGCCCCGCAGCCAAGATACCCCTTTGTGTTTTTCTCAAGATATAATACCTTGCGTCAATGTGGTTGAGAGGGCTGTCCCCTGAGGATTTCCGGCGGTTTATTCCCAGTAGCCTTGCGTCCTATCTCCTTTTCACGAGCTATGAATGTTTAAGAAGCCCCTCTAATGTCCTTTTCCAGTCTGCCTTTGGACCGGAGAACCTTCCCGCCGCCATGACCGCTCTGCCCATTGTATTGGTAGGATTGATTGCCCTCTATAACTGGCTCCTCTCCCATTACGGCCCGAGAGGAACATTGCGGCGCCTGACTCTTCTATCTTCGGCTCTTCTACTTCTTTGCGCCGTGGGTACCTTTCGAAATAGCCCCCTTGCCATCTGCATGCTTTTTATCTGGGGGCAGAGTTACGTCGTAATCTTGGGCGAACAATATTGGTCCTTTTACAACAGCGCCTTTACCCCGGAGACCGGGAAAAAAACTCACGGGGTTTTGGCGGGCATCATGAGCCTGGGATCTTTTACTGGGGGAATGATGGTGAGCTTCCTCTCTCCCGTGATTGGAGCCACCTGGCTTCCTGTGATCGGTGCCTTGCTTTTGATACCGGGTCTCGTCTTGATCGAACGCGCCTATGCAAGAACGCCGGAACTTGCAAAAATTCCAGAAATTCCAAAAGAGGATGCCCAAACCAGTCTGCAACTTTTCCGAACAACCCCACTTCTAGTTTTTCTTGCTCTAGTTGTGCTCGCCACACAGATGTTATCGACGACATTCGGCCTTGCCTTCCAAACGCTTCTGCATCACTCGATGCCACAGATTGACGTGCAAGCGGCTTACTCGGGTAAATTCTACGCCGCCGTCAGTGTACTTTCGGTTTTCTTCCAATTTATCGTCACGCCGATTGCGCTATCCTGGACGAGCCCTCAAGTGATTCAAGGGATTCTGCCTTTTGTCCATTTGGGGACGGCCTCCGTTTTGTTCTTTCACCCAACGGTGATGGCAGCGACCATCGCTTTTGCGATCTTCAAATCTCTCGACTATTCGTTGTTTCGGGCGAGCAAAGAAATTCTCTACATGCCCCTATCGTTTGATGCCCGTTACCGCGCGAAGGAATGGATTGATGTCTTTGGGTACCGAATCGGCAAAGGGCTTACCTCGGGCCTACTGTGGGCCATACAGCGGCTCTATTGGATTGGCCCCCCCATTTACAGCGGCCTTTCCATTGGAGCTGTATTACTTTGGATTGGTTTAAACCGAAGGCTTCTCAACACTTCCTCCTCGCCGAAATCCTATACAACGCCCAACCCCGCCATATACTAACCTCCTAATTTTACTCAACTTAATCTTCTTTACTGGAAAGGGAACGGAGTTCTTGGGCCTGGCAGGGTGGCTTCCCCGAATGAAATTAGGGCGTTTCCCCCTCCCTCAATTGTGGCGACCAAAAGTTCGTCATGCGATCACAATTCACCCCGTTGTCTAGGCTTTGATTTGTGCGGCACCAGGCTTGCAAATATTTGCCCTACTCTCTGATGCGCCTTAATTTAACAGTCCTTTTCCTTTTACCGGTCTTTGTTGCGTGCTCGGCGGGCACCACTGCCCCGAGCAATGGCATCAATATTCCGAACCTAATCACGGGCGGAAGCTCGACTGAAATTGATTACCAATTCGTGGACGTGGTGGATTTAAAAGTCGCAGGTACATCGACCCGCGAAAAAATTCTTCTCGCCGCGAGCCGCGGGCACAGTTCCATTCGCATTGCGAAAACTAACGAAATTTTGGCTCTCATGAACATTCCGGTCACCCGTTTTTTTACAGCCGATGTGAACGGGGACGGAGTGAAGGATATTTTCGCGATGAACTTTGAGGCCTCTACTTCCGAGGCCGGTCTTCGCATTTACGATGGCAAAATACTGTACGATGAAAGACGCCTTGTTAGCCCGAGTCGGGACTTTAATGGTCCTGTCTGCAGCGTAGCTGAGTTTGGGAACCACTTCTTACTAGCGCTCGGGTCCGAGCTTGCCGAGGTAGATTCGAATCTACAAGAGGTAAATGCCCGACGTCCTATCGCGGGGTTCGATCTCTATAAAGTGGCGATCAAGGGAGGGCAAACTCAGTACGCAATCTTAAGCTCCCGCCTTTGCGCCAACGACTCTCCCCTGCCGTTTTGCCTGGAGCTATGGTCGGGGGATCTCGCTCATGTCGACGATAACTACTCGACGAACGCTCAGCCAGGTCGTTTTACCTCCCTCACTCCGATGGACTCGGACGGAAATGGATCCTTCGATCGCCTTTTTGTGGCAAATCGCAACAAAACAAGAGAGTTGAAATACAATGCGCAATTGAAACTCACGCCAGAGAATCTTCTGCAGCACGGGAATGGGGACATTTTTTCGAATGCGGTGTTCGGAGGCAATTTCTTCGGCCGATCGAACGCATTTGCCGATCTTCTCGTGGTCACGGAGGGAGAAAATTCTTCGACAGCTACCCTCTATCAGCAGGGACAATCGGGATCAAACCCTGGCAGCACCCTCTCGCCCTACGCGAATTGGACACTACCTCATCTTAAGTCCGTTCTGAGCCGGGATATTTTCGATGGCGGAGACCTCCTCCTCATGGAGTCGGACAAAATCCACGTTCTTCAAGCGAGGAAAACCAGAAATGGGCAGGGTGTGGTGACCTCGATTGCTTTCGACACCGCTTTTGTGATTCAAGATTGATTCGGGTAATCAGGCGCTTCGAACGAGGTTCGTATAATTGTTTTTATGTTACCCCGAACATTGAAGTCTCCCCAAACCACCATCTTCCAAGGCTTACACGCAGCAACGAGATCATTCAAAATCTTGTTCACTGCCCCCTCGTGAAAGATTTTCACCGTCCGATAGGAATTGATGTAGAGCTTTAGCGACTTGAGCTCTACACAGCTATTGCGAGGCTCATACTCGATGTGAATCACGCCAAAGTCGGGAAACCCGCTCCTAGGACAAAGAGCCGTCCATTCCGGGCAGGTGAAATCAATCGAATAGATTCTCGAGGTCTCGGGATTGGGGAAGACTTCCAGGCCTTGAAAGGGTGTGTCTCCGAATTCAAATTCATTCATAGAAGATGTGGGTAACACCGCCGGGGCTAAAAATCAAAGTTGAGAGCGACGCGGAATCGGCCGCCGAAAAGCTGTGCTCCTTCTCTAGAGCCCAGGTTGTACATGAATTGCAGGTAACCACTGAGCAAGATGGAGTCCGACACATTGTAATCGCCAGAAGGGCCGAGCACGAGAAACGCGAGCTTGTCGGGCGAAGTATATTGGATGACATTGCCGAGATTATCCGTCTGGGTGGCAGAGAGAGGCGTGAGGTATTCCCCCCCAAAATCAAACCACCACTCCTGATTTCCCGTTCTCGAGCGGGCCTCTCCCTCTAGTCTAATCCCGGCGAGAAAAGCGCCCCCTAAATAATTCACCTTCTGCTCGTAGCTTCCCGGGTTCGGGTCGGCGATTGAGCCCGTTCCATCGAGATTTCTCGTCAGTTTCAGCATTTCAAATAGGGGAATGAGCGAAAATCAGAATGAGGAAGCAAAGGCAAACGCGATGGAAAGCCCCGCCCCAAAATCCGTCCCTCGGGTAACATCTGCACCCTCCCCTGGCCGGCCCCAAAGGCTTCCGGCCGTGAGAAGCGGTCCCACGCGGAAAAAAGAACTCCGGTAAGAAGCAGGTTGCCGCTCGATCTCGGCCGAAGCGGAAACTTCTTTTTTCGCTGGAGCCTCCCCCTGCTTCAAACAGTTTGAAGCAACGTACCCCCGGCACCCGTCGGATTCGATGAAGAAAAAAGGGTCGGGAGCTTTTTTGATTCGGCGGACTTCCGCCCCTTTAGTCCGACGGCATATTGTTTGGCCTCCCGAGCGGGGAGAGTTGAGCACCGGGCAAGCGTTTTTAAAAAACACGTTAGCCCATGCCCCACAGCCGAGGAACACTCCAGCGAGCACCCAAACTTTCATGGGCGAGTCCCCTTACGCCACCACGATCGGCGACCCGCCCCCACTAAAGCCATAAGCCAAATTACGATCGATCCGAAGGTTGGAGCTGCACTTCCCGGCATTGGCACCGCACTGCAGCTTCTAAATCCCACTTCCGCTATCCCTTTCTCCGGATCACGCAGAAAATTTCCTTTACCGCCAACCCATTTCAAATCGTTGTAAAAAAGCTCCCGGATGCGCGCCACGTTTTCGCCGCCATTTAAGGCTTTATCCGCTTTCACAAGGGCTTCTACCGACTCCGTAAAACCTACTTTCGCGCTTAAGAAGAAAATACTTTTTAGCGTCAGCAGATCCACCGTCTCTGCATCCAGCTCGGTCCGCAATTGCCAAAGCCCGCTCGCCCAGGTGAGGCCGGCAATGTGCGCGTCTTCTTCCGAGCTTCCATTGGTATAGACCCGAGGGATTGCGACATCTCTTTGATAAAACGTACAGTTCTTAAAGGCGTACTCGCCTATCTTGGTGACACTCGTTCCGGCTAGCTCCGAAACAATGGAAGCGCCAAAGTAATCCGAATACCCCTCGTGAATCGCGTCTCCCACATTGTGGAGAGTGACGCCTGTCGTCGTGTCTATCGATCCCGGCGTGAGATCCACGATGGAATCGGTCACAAAGTGCTGGTACTCGTGCACAATCACCATCGCCTCACGCGCGAGATCGTAAAAGTCCTTGTTACTGCCACACTCGGCGCTCGTCACGGGTGCCGGGCGCAGAAAGAAGAGACAGCGGGGGACTTCAGTATGGACACCCTCGGTGCTTACGATATCGGGACAACCATAGGGATAAAAAGCGGCATTATTCGTATCGTGGTCCGCATCGCTCGCGAGTGGAAAACCGTTGATGTAAACTTCGAGTGGCTCACGCGTCGTTGAGCCCGTAGTAGCGGTGGGAACCACCATGGGGACATCTACTCCCATCGTTGTAAAATACCCTTGAAGCTTGGTGCGGAAATTATAGAGTTGGTAGTAGGCGTTCGCCCCATCTATGCGCTGGTTGGGGCAGCCAGTCTCAGAAAGATCCGGACAGGTGTAATCATAAGAATTACCAGGTTGGGCGCTAAAGCCTGTAAAGGCGGTAGCCGCGTCTGGATTGATGTCGATGAGTTTGGGAGACGCTACACTGTTACCCACTCGTCTCACTCGGAAATATCCATTCTTGAGGATGGGCACCCCGCTGCTCTGTTCTAGTCCAACTAGGGATACATCATCCGGGCTTTTATCGATGTCCCCACCGCTAGTGAGCGGACTCACTTTCCAGGCTTTGGAATCTACCGAGACATTCCTCGCCACTACCCGCTCGGCAAGAACTCGGCCGGAGCTCGCATCAGCGATCAGAACTCGCATGCCTCTCGGCGTGTTGTACGGGAAAAACCTCACCTGATAGACGGCCGAGACCTCGCCGCTTTTTTCGTCTAGCCAAACACTGGGCTCGGAGTCCACCTGGCCCGCGAAAAAACCATTTCGGGCTACAAAAGGGGCCTTGAAGCTCGACTCGATCATCCAACGAGAGGATTCCTGAAGCGCGCCTAGAGGAGTTTGAAAAGGCTTACGCCAGGAGCTCGTAGCATATTGAACAAACCCTTCGCGGTTGTAATCCAGGTGCAGGGTTTGATCGAGAACGCGAAAGCCTTTGTAGTAGAGATTAAAATTGTAATGAGAATGGGTGTTGTCGCGGAAAAGAGAAACTCTTCGCCATTCGAAATCGGGGCGGTACCTTCCAAAATTTTCTTCCAGGAAATGGGAAACAGCCTCGCTCTCCTCGCTGCGCGCGCCTGGATTTTCCGACTCGAATCGCGCAAGCATTCCTGAATGAAAAACATGGACCTGTCCCGAGAGCAGGTGTGGAACGAAAAAGAGTGCCAGGATTAAGAGGTTCATCAGGGATTGGGAAGGGGATTCGTTCTATTTTACAGGGTTAGCGTATAATTGGAAATATCCCTCATGACTCCGGTGCGATGGCTGATTCAAGCCGGGCTTTGGTGCCTGGATTTTTTTGTCTCAGAGCGGACGCCGCGCACTATCGCCTGGGCGATAATGCTTGGAGTCATTCTTCCTTTTTCCCCATACTATACCCTGCAGAGCCTTTTCATCGCTGCCGCACTCTTTCTCCTTCCGGTGCCACTCCTCGTTGTCTTTGCCGTGGCCATTCCTCTGACGGTGATAGCGCCGCTCGGGAGCTCCTACTATTCTTCGATAGGCCAGTTTTTCTTGAACCTTCCCTCCCTGCAAGGATTGTGGAGGGCCTTTTATCAGCTGCCCCTTTTCCCCTACACGCGCTTCAATAATACAATTCAGCTGGGGAGCCTCATCGTAGGTTTTTCACTGGCAGTCATTGTGGGAGGGATCACCCACCGCGTTCTTTCGAAGAATTGGAATCGTCTATTAGACTTTTTCGACAAAAGCCCCTCATGGAATTCCCTTTCTCGCACCGAACTTGGAATATTTCTTTTTCGCCCCCCTAAAAAGATGTGGATACGTTGGCAATCCCTTTGGCTAGCCACACTAGGGATTCCCTTCCTCGCCGTTTTTTCTTATTTCTATTTCCCCCCATGGCTCCACTCTCAGATTGAAAGCACTCTTTCTTCAATCGCTGGAAGCCCCGTCACGGTGGATTCATCGAACGTAAGGCTTTGGTCCCCTTCCCTCGAGTTAAAGGGGATCTCTCTAAAACGCGCGGACCCGCGCCTTTCTCTCTTTCATCTCGATCGGTTTCGCTTGGAGCTTTCTCCTTATCCCTTGCTCGCAAAGAAATTCCTGATTACCGACCTCACCCTGGAGGGGCTGCGTCTTGGCGTAAATGATCGCTCGAGCACAAGCTTTTCCTCCGTTAACGAGGAAGGGGAGATTAACGCGCATTTATCCTTCGACAGCCTGATTGCCGGAAACCTATATAAAAAAATACATGAAGAGTACGGAAGCAATCCTCTCACCGCAGTGAGTGAGTTGGGCGCACAGCTCGAGTTGAGCCGAAAAATCATTCCCCTCATTCCGCGCCTTCACTTAACGAAAGAGATCCTGACAAATTCCCCCTCCTTGAAAAGCTCCCTCCTCGACTGGGAAAAGAAAATAGAAGCCCTCTCCCCGAAATTTAAAGCCGAAGATTGGCGAAAAGAGTGGGAGACGGCTAAAGAGGCGCCCGAATCTAAACTCAAATTCTTAAAAAAAACCGCCGGAGCCATCGCCGAAGCGGATGAAATACAAAGAGAGATCCACAAAGAACTAGCGGAGCAGCAAGCAAAGCTACGCACATTTCGCGAGGCGATCCCAAAAGCAATTTCCGAGATAAGGGGGGATCTTCATCTTCCCCAGTTCGATTCTGCGGACGCAACGCCGACGGTGTTCGGCCCGCGCCTTGTTCATTTCGTCGAGCGCATCACTCACTTCATCGTTTTTTCGCGAAATTTCATGCCCTCGGGAACGAGAACCGTCGTGAAGCAGGGAGGAGAGGGGAACTACAGCCACCATTTCAGTGCGCCCGGCGAACCTTTGCTATTGCTCCTTCCCAGAGTCGAGATAGGAACGGGGACCTCGCCCCAAGGAAACATCAAAGGTTTTCTTTCCAATTTCACTTCCGATCCGTCCATCCTGGGAAAGCCCCTCGAAGCGCAATTTTCCTTCGAGATTCCAGGCCAGGATAAGTGGAGCGGCAAGATCACCCTTTCGGTCGATCACACAACAAATGTCCCCCAGGAGAATATTTCCGTTCGCCTGGAAGGATTCCCTCTCCACGGCTGGCAACTCAGCCCGGCTCGCCCCATCGAGGTGCTGCTCGAAAAAGGAAAGGGACACCTTGAATTTGATCTCGCGTTCAAAGGCTTTTCATTGGAGGCGAAAGGTTTCTTAAACGTCGAGGGCGCCGAGACTCTCGTTAACTGCACGGATAGAGATATTCAAGACCTTCTCACTGCCGAGTTAAAGAAGGTAACGGACTTCCGAGTGGAAGGAGCGATTTCCGGTACGGTGGAAGAACCGACGCTTACCATGAAAAGCGACTGGGGAGTACAGCTCCAAAAAGCGATTCGACAAGCTTACCGCACTCCCCTTGCCGCCGTGGAGGATTCGATTCGCAGTAATTTACTCGACGAGATCGACCCGCCTTTGAAAGAACAGGAAACCTTTCTCGCCTCCATGGAGAGATCTCTCACCCAACAGGTTGGCCACTTTCAAAGGGGCCTAACGGAATTGGCCTCCTTAGCCAACGCAAGCAGTCGTAATGTAACCTCCATGAAAAAGCGTAAATAATTCAATTTCTTAACCCACCGCCTAAAGGAACCCCCTCCTTCCCTCCGAAACGAGAGGGAGGAGTAGTATGCCTAGTTCCATTGCCCACGCCCTATTTCCCGCCGGCTGTGCGCTTCTTTCACGAAGCGGCCTGCCGGCGCTCCCGCGAAAGGGCTGGCTTAAATTTTTGGCCGTCGCCGTCTTTCTGGGAAATGCTCCCGATCTCGATCTCATCCCGGCAAGTCTTTGGCCGGAACACTTTTTCGAGATTCATCGTTATTGGGGACACAATATTTTCTCCGTAACCGCGCTGATTTATTTAGGTCAGGTTCTCATTCGCCGCTGGGTAAGCCCCTCGTTTAGCAAAAGACATGCTTGGATTCTCTCCACCCTATTAGTCGCAAGCCATCTCCTACTCGATAGCATGGGCTGCCCTACCGCCCATGGGGAATTACCCTCCATTCCATTTCTTTATCCCTTCTCCGATTGGAGCTTTTATCTTCCCTTTCAGCTCTTTCCCATTATCCAGCTACACCGAGGCGTACATCCCTTGTTGGCGCACGTTTTGGCGCAGGATTTCTGGGTTCACGTAATTTTTCACGAAATATTTTTCAGTGCGGCCCTCGTGGGAATTTGGTCAGCAGTCTATTTCCTGAGCCGATTACTTTTCCTACGCAAGAAAAAAACCCCAGAGCCTCAAGCAATTTCATTCAAAGAAGCCGCTTAGGCACCAATAGGACTAATGCCGAAGAAAACTAGGAAATCGCATCTCTTTTTTAATTAGTTGCGCAGAAATATATCCTGGAGCGCCCATGACGCCGCCCCCGGGGTGGCAGCCGGCACCACACATGTAGAGCCGATCGATGGGAGTTCGGAAATCTGCGTATTTCGGCAAGGGGCGCATGAAAAAGAGTTGATCGAGCGTCATCTCGCCGTGGAAAATATTTCCGCCCGTAAGACCGTACTCTCGCTCTAAATCGACGGGAGTGAGCACCTGGTAATCGTCTACCAAGGACGAAAAGTTCGGAGCATACTCACTCACGATTTTGAACACCCGCTCTGCGAATTCTTTCTTTCCCGCCTCATCCCACTGTTTTCCATCCTTACGCTCATACGGAGCGTATTGAATAAACATGGACATGAGGTGCTTTCCTGCGGGCGCCACAGAAGGATCGACGACGGAAGGAATCGTCATCTCGATGACCGGGTTTTCAGATGGCCGGCCGTGTTTCGCGTCGTCAAAGGCCTTTTCCATGTACTCCATCGTCGGCGCAAGATGAATAGTCCCTCGGTGCTGCGGACCCGCTTCTTTTCCCGGAAGAGCTGAAAAATCGGGAAGACCGGCGAGCGCCACATTGATCTTGATGACACCACTTCGATAGCGAATCCCTTTCACTTCTTGTACGAAGGGCGCCGGCAAATTCTCTTCACCCACCATGCCAAGGAAAGTACGGTTCGGGTCGCAATTCGAAATCACTCTCTTGGCATAAAACTCCCGCCCGTCTTTCAATGCCACCCCTTGAGCTACGCCATCACGAATGAGAATCTTATCGACCTCAGCACGGGTCAGAATTGTGCCGCCTTTGGATTCGAAGAATTTTGCCATGGCCTGGGTCACTGTTCCCATGCCGCCACGGACATAACCCCAAACACCTGGCTTTCCTTCCGTCTCTCCCATCACGTGATGAAAAAGTACGTAGGCAGTGCCTGGCGAATAGGGACCGGCCCAGGCGCCGATGACTCCGTCGGTCGCCATCCGGGTTTTTAATTCCTCGGACTCAAACCAAAGACTCAAGTAATCGGCGACACTCATGGAGAACATCCGCATCTGTTCGTAGATGTCGGTGCCAAGCCCTTTCACCTTACAAAGGAGCTTGAGCGATCCTAAAATATCTCTGGGCGCAGAGCTGGTGGGGTCCGGCGGAACCATGGTCAATAGAGGCTGCACAAACTGAGAAAGCTCTTCTACCTTCTTTTCGAAAAGGGGGTACGCCACAGCATCTTTTTTAGAAAATTTCGCGATCTCTTCGCAGGTTTTCTTCTTATCGCGCCAGAACATCAAATACCGATTGCCCGGAAAAGGCGAAAAGGAGGAGGGGTTTCTCTCTAAAATTTCATAACCGTATTTCTTGAGCTCCAAATCCCGGATGATTTCGGGGCGCAAGAGACTGCACACATAACTCGTCGTAGAAACTTTATAACCGGGGAACACTTCCTCCGTTACGCAAGCCCCGCCCACGATATGGCGTCTTTCCAAGACTAAAGTTTGAATTCCCGCCATTTGAAGGTAAGCCGCAGCGGTCAAGCCGTTATGCCCGCCGCCAATCACGATGGCATCGTATTGCCCGGATGCATTTCTCCCCATAACTCTCCCTGGAAGTTAAAGAGGAGTTTCTATCACTCTCATCGTGAAAAGGGCAACCGCCGAACCAGCCCTAGGATTTAGAACGAAGGTGTCGCAGAAGTGTCAGATCTTGCCTGCTTCTGGCGAACTCGATTGCCGCCATGAGCTCGTCCGGATCTTCGAAATAATCTCTGGGAATGGCTCTGAGCGTCTCCGACGCGTCTTGAAAATGCCCGGCATCTCTTTGAAGTGTGAAGCGATAGAAATTCAGCCATTGCAAGTGAGGCGCAGACTTCAAGCCCTCCAGAATTTCTAGTGCAGAGTCCTTCTTTCCCAGCGCGTTGTAGCAAAGGCTTAAATGATAGGTGATGGAAGAATCGTTGGGGCCAGTGGTATACGCCTCTTTGGCGTACTCAAGCGCCTCGGCGAAGAGGCCGTTCTCGAAGCAGAAGGTAGACTTGTAATACGCCGTTTTGTGCTCCCACCCTGGGAACTTCTTTAACTCTTCGTAAAGTTCGTCCGCCTTCGCCTTATCCCCCAGAAGGAGGAAGGAATTGGCGATGACCGAAAGGCTCGAGGGCTGAAGTTCCGGGCTACGCCGAATTCTCTCGACGAGAACCCCGTGCCGATCCCAGGCCTTTAGTTGAGCGTAGCAAAAGAGACTGTTCAAAAGCGCCGAACGCAGCGAGGGCTCAATTTTGAGAGCCTTTTCATAAAAATTAGCCGCATCTTCGAAATGCCCGCTCGCGTAAAAAAGATTTCCCTCGACCACATAGAGATACTCACGGGCAAAGTCCCGTTTCTCCCTCTTCCAATAGACTTCCCACGCTTCTCTCGTATCGTAGATCTTACTCTTTCGCTGGGCCAGAGACTCGGTGACCCCCTGGAAGATGTCATCGAATAACACGTCAAACTCTTTCCAAAGACCTAAAACCTTTTCCAGTAGCGTTTCCTTGAAAAGAAACCCCTCTCTCGCGAGCTCATTTACCGTCTCGAATTGCGAGTAGAATTGGCTGTCAATCTCCAAAAATCCTGCGCGATCGGGATTGGTAAAGCAAAGGTGGTAGAGGTAACGAATGGAATCATCAAAGTCCGTCAGGACGCCTGTGCGGACTTTTGAAAACCAGTGAAGCTCCGCCAGCCAGTAAAGCCCCGAGCGCACCTCTTCATCGATCTCTTCTTCCAGCGTTAAAAAACGCGCCGTAAGAAGGCGCGCGCTCTCTGTCTGATTCTGGCGCAGGAGATTTAGCACCAGGAACGGAATGCCCCCTTCTCTTTGTAGGAGGTCCGTCACGCGCTCGTAAAGCGCTCGACTTTTGATGGGATCAAACTCTTCGCCAAAAATTTCTTTTGAAAGTCCTCTCGCTAGGGGCGCCAAATCCCGGAAGGTTCCACAAGCCGTGTCAAACAGTTTCCAATAGAGATCGGCAACAAGGATAGCGCTCTCGGTGATATCTTGGATGGACACTTCCTCGGCCGATTGAAAGGGCACCGAGAGTTCTCTCTTTTCGCCATTTCGGACGGCTCCATAAGCGAAGGCTTGCCTTAAACCTTTCTTCCCGGCGAAGGTCCGGCCAAAAACCATCGCACGAAGTTCCGCGAGCTCCTTCAGGCGCTCCACCCAATTCGTTTCTTCGGGGGTGAGATCCGTTTCAATTTTCAGACGGCTAATTTTTTCGTAAAGCAAATGCTCTGAGGCTTGATCCGATCGGGAAAAAAGCTGAAGCAATTGAGGAATAAAGGAAAGTCGACTCAATCTAGAGGGAGAAAAGAAGTCCCCCAGAAGAGCATTCAAGTGTTCCCATTTCATACGAGCTTCCGCTCGCGGCATCCAACGGCGCACGGTCCAAACCTTCCGCCTCGCTTGCACCCCTCAAGGACGCAAACTCCCCCCCATCGACCGGAACTAGGAAAAAGCAATTGGAGTGCCAGCACTTCCTCCGCATTCTCCCGCACGCGATTCTGCCAGTGTACAGTAGCGCGCCTAGCAGGTGTAATCCGGCTATTCACCCAAGCTGAAGGATGTGCCTAGGTGACAAAATACGGCACCCCCTTCCTCCCCTCTCCGTATTATTTCGTGGCCACAGTGCATTAGAGCGAGTTTCGGAAAAAGGTGTGTGGATACTTTTTCTGGCCTTCCCGAAAAAGTATCCACACACCTTTTTCTGATAAAATAAGCTTTTCGGGAGGCTTAGATGAGAGTTTGGATAGCTATAGTTCTGTTCTTGAATGGCGTTTCTTTCGCCAAACCCGTTGGGGGGAATCACGTCTTTAATGTTCCCGTAGGGGATTTGATGCCACAAGGGCGTCAGGAAAACCCCAAAGCGGCGCCCGAGGATGAGGTCACTGTATTGAAGAAGTACCACCGGGAATGGAACGCCTACCAGAAATTCATCACGATCTATTTGAAGGACCACCCTGAATTCATTCTCATTCCGGACGCTCCGAAGCAGGTAACTGATGATCTGACGAACCCCGATCCCGTGAAAACATTTGAGGCGAATGTGAAGGCAAGCGTGGCCAATGCTGTAGCGGCCTATAAAATTAAAAAGCCTGCGCCGTCCGAAGAACAGCTCGCCGATTATGAATCAAAAGCACTCATTGCTTATCGTCAGCAGGTCTCCCAGCTCTATCGTTTAGCGGCCCATGAAATTGCAAACAAGATTACTTTTATAGAGCTCCACAAGACAAAGAAGGAATTCGATAAGTCCAAAGCCGGAAAAGAGGAGATGGGAGCAATCATCGAGGAAAGAAAGGTGTTTGGCCTGGAAGCGACGGATAAGCTCTACTTCGAACTCGTTAAGGAAAATTCCCCTATCGTGAAGAAAAAGCTACAGCCCATTTTCCCAAAAGATGCCGGGGCCGATCTCCCCTCGATGAAAGAGCTCTGGGAAATGATTGTGGACGCTAGGAAAGCGGAGCAGGATCGACCCTAGCCTTCAAGCCCTCGACAAACTCTCTCCACAGGCCACGTTCAATCAAAATCGCCCTGTCTTTTACTTCGGTAGGCAAATTCCACCCTTCGAACTGAGCGCCGTGCCTTTTTTCCTGCTCTAGAATGGCGGCGAGAGCCCGGCGCAACTCCTCATTGCGCGTGATTTTCAAATAAGCCGGATAGACTTCCATCACCCGACGCTCAATGGCCCAACTTACGATAGGATAACAATCCTGTTTTTCTTCCGGTAAGCGTGAGGTTTGTTCATCTAGACACCGAAAATAATTCCAGCCTAAGTCTGCAAACTTTCCTTCTCGCCAACTTCTTTCCGCTATTTCAGGCCCCGCCGCTTTTTTTAAGAGATAGGCATGAGACGCCTCTTCAGAGACATGCTGTAGAAGATTCAAGTCCATACGCTCGAAAGGAACACCCTTTAGAATCTTGCGGCAACCAACGTACTCGAGCTGGGAAAGCAGATCGATCCATTCGCTTTCCCAATGAGGTTTCTCACAAATCGTCTGAAGAAAAGATAGGAGCTCTGTCACGTACACCCTCGAATAGCGGAATATAGCACGTCAAAGGCGTGCTTCAACTCGTCTCTCTTCGTACAATAGGGCGGAATGAAATAGAGCGTTTGATGGAGCGGGCGCATCCAGATGCCCTCCTCAAACAGCCGGGCCGCGATTTGCCAGCCCTTTTCGTGCAAAGGCTCAGCGAGATCCAAAGCCCAAATTACGCCAAGGCTTCGCACTTCGCCGAACTCGGAAAAGCGTTCCCTTTGATCGATCATCACCGAGGTTAACGCTGCGGCCTTCTCGAGAGTCTTCTCTTCCTCAAAAATCTTGAGGCTCTCTAGCGCAACCGCACACCCCAGCGCATTCGCGGTGAATGTGTGGCCATGGTAGAACGTCTTTTCTCCGCCTCCTGAAAATGCCTGATACACTTTTTCAGTCGTTACGGTGGCCGCAAGAGGCAGCATTCCCGACGTCAATCCTTTGGATAAGCAGACGATATCGGGGCGGGACTCGATTTGATCGTACGCAAAAAACGTCCCTGTCCTACCGAACCCAGTGAAGACCTCATCAAAAATCACAAGGACATTCCTCTTCTTGCAATAGGCAGTCATTCGCTCCAGGTCCTCTTTGGAATAAAAAATCATCCCGCCGGCCCCCAACACCAGAGGCTCGACGATAAACGCAGCGAGCTCGGCAGAGTGCTCCTCGATCATTTGCTCAA
>JAHFAF010000381.1 GCA_023250715.1 Pseudobdellovibrionaceae bacterium
CCGCTATCGACGGCAACACACTTGATGAGGCGGCCAGGACCGGGGCCAGGGCCAGGACCGACTTCAATTTGATTCATCAACCGAGCGACGCAAAGAAACTTCGCGAAAACCTGAGGGTAGTCGAAGCGCGTGTCGCCCAGGTACCTGCTTACTTCCTCAAAACTCCGACGAGTACGCATGAGATCCCGTTCACAAGATCCTCCACCATGGTCCTCGTGACCCCATTGTCTTCCGCCGCCGAACAAACGAATTTCCCCTCGCTCCATACACTGCGAAAGCCGCTCGACATCCATCGAGAAACCGGAGACGGCACCTTTTACAGCGTAGCTCATGCCGGAATAGCGAACCATTTGTTCCAGTTCACGAGATTCATTCATGAGCTGTCCAATCGAAGACCCGTTCTCTCCGTGGTCGGCCAAGGCAATCCCTGCCCAGTTCAGGGCCAATGCTAAAACGAACAAACTTACTCTCTTCACTTTCGTCCTCCTGATCCGTGGGCTCGTCTTGGCGATGCCTTGACTGGCCCGGGTAAAACTTCATGGAACCTTTTCTTGGTATCCGCTGAGGCGCTATTGCAGGGGAGATGCCAACCCTAGTCAGAAACTTTTAGGCATAGGGGCCGAACCCTGTGGCAGTTTTTCCAGAGCCAAAATGACACGCTAATGCGTTTCGGTGCTGTTCTGGCGCTGTTCCGCTATACTTGGAACGTGTTAGCCGTCTCCCTGCCTCTCGTTTCGTTACTCTTCTTGGTGGCCGCGTTAGTTACTACCTTTCTCAGATTACATTACGGGGTGGATTTTACCGACGAGGCTTTTGCGGTGGCGCTTCCCTACCGTTTCGTTCTCGGGGATAAGCCTTTCGTGCATGATTGGACTGTCACACAATCAGTTTCCCTGCTTGTCTACCCTCTCGTATTCCTTTTTCACAAAGCGCATGCCGGAATCGAGGGCATTATCCTCTTTACGAGAAAAATTTACTTCCTCTTCACACTCACGATCGCCGTGGTTTCCTTTCTCGCCCTTCGCAAATATGTCCGTTGGGCCCTGGCGCTCCTTCTCAGTACGCTATTTATCGTCTTTGTTCCCTATCAGATTCCCAATTTCACCTACAACTCGTTGGGAGTTGGACTGTTTACTGTGGGAATCTTCCTAGCGCTTTTGGATTTTCCCTCTCGATGGAAATACCTCGCGTGTGGTTTATTGCATGGACTGGCTTGCATTGCCCATCCCATGCTTTTCATCCCTTCCTTTGGATACGGCATTATCCTCGTATCTTGGGTAAGGCCTCGGGGGCTCATCATTTGGTACGCGGTGGGGATAGCGTTAGTTCCCTTGATCCTTGCTTCTCTTTTCCAACACGAGGCCCTCGCTATCTTTCACACTCTTTCCTACACGGTAAGGGAAATGCAGGTGACTGGAGGGTATCATTTGACGGGCGGCCTTTTCGGCGTGCTTCTTCAGGAGCTCCTTTACCCGGGCTGGTTACCTCTTATCATTGTGGCGAGTTTCTTTTTCCTTCCTTGGGTTTCCGGGCGTGGGGCGCCGGTGATCGCATTGGGTTGGATTGCACTCGTTCACGTTGTGGCGTTTACTCACTTGCCTGAAATTGTCGATGGGCTCGGCAAGTACTTCTACCTTCTCTATCTTTGCCTGATTGCCCCGTTTCTTTTATTTTCCCTTTATCTTCGAAGAAACGAAAAATGTTTTCTCGAGCCAAAAAAACTATTGGTCCTGGTTTGGCTTCCTTCCTTCATTGCGGGTCTTGCCCTTTCCACGACGAGTAGTGACGGCCTTGCAAAGTTTGGAGTGGCAGCGCTGCCGGCGGTCATCGTATCTTGCATTCTTATCGGGAACATTCTTAGTGAAGTGGAAATTGCTCCCTATTTTTTCGCGGCTCTGACCTTCGCGACATTTCTCCACTTTCAGCGCTTTCCGCACAAGAACGGCTCTATCGAGACTCTTACAGCAACGGTTCAATCGGGCCCCTTTAAGGGCCTCGCGACGACGCCTATTAAAGAGGAATACCTGCGCCATCTCACTACCGATTTGGCTGCTGTTGCAAAGCCCGGAAGTAAAATTCTTTTCTACTATCAGTTTCCGGCGGGCTATCTCCTCACGAACTTGAAGCCCGCGATGCCAAGCCTCTGGATGTTCTGCTCGAAGGCGAGTTGGCAGGAATGTATTAGCTATTATGAGAAAAGCCGTGCGCCGGGGGATATCGTCGTAAGAATTCGAGCTAATCTATTTAGAAATGGTCTGGAGATTCCTTACGAGGATAGCGGGCCCATCATTAAGCCTTTCGATTCTTTCATCCAAAGCAGCCACGCAAAAATCCTCTCGAGCGGTCTATATGATATCTATTCGGATTCAGGGTGAAGTCTTGGTAAAAAATTTGGGGTGAGGAGTTCATCCACGGGCTTATAAAGGTAGGGATGGCAATAGCCGCGCTCGATGAAGGTTTTTTCATCGAGGTCGTTGTAGCGAAAGTGGCAAGACCATCGCGGTGCCGCCGCCTTATTTTCTCCAGATTTGTGGACGAGAAGGCTTGAAAAAATTACGACATCCCCCAATGTGGGAATAAGGGGAATCATCCCTGCTTCTTCCTCCGGCCTTAAGGTTACCATGCCGAATCCCTTCTCCATGCGATCCGAGAGGAGGCCTCTCAAATGGCTCCCCGGCAGAACATGCAAGGGCCCTATTTCCGTGGACAGAGGGGCAAGAGGCATCCATATGACGACTGAATTCACGCTTCCTTGCATGCTCCTCCAGTCTTGGTGTGCGTCTACCTTGAAGTAGATTGGCTCGGAGGCGAGCTTGGGATGATGGAAAGTAAGGACGGGCCGGGTGCAAATGTTAGGAAAGCGCAAATTCGCTTCTTTTAGAATTCGAATGAGGCGCTCGTCGAGGGAAAGGCGATGAAGACTGATCAGATGCTGAATCTGTTTTCCGCAGTTCATCAGGCACGGTAAGTCCTCTTCGAATAGTCGGTATAAGCAGTCGTTGAATACCTGCTCATCGATGGTACGAGCGCTAGCGGAGGTGGTGTAACCATGATTCAGAAATTGTCGGTGAAATACCTCTTTTGCCTCCCAAAGAACTGCGTCGATCTCTTCGGGCGAAAAAACGCCGGGCAGGAGCATGAATCCAAGTTCATGAAAGAGTTTCATAGTTGTCTGCATTTGCGAGCGGAGCGAAGCAACTTTATCTTAGCGCCAATAAACGCCGATTCAATGAGATTCGACTGCCGTCTGCCCGGCTGCGCTCGCAGATGCAGTGTTGTTTGCTATCGAATTCTTCCGATTGAAAGCAGGTAAAAGGTGGAGGTCGTGGCGAGCTCGGAGCGTGCGGCAACAATGGAAAGACGAATTGCGGAAACGGAGTCTTGAACTTGCAGTAGTCGAAAAGTATCGATAGTTCCCAAATCGAAGAGCTTTTTCTCTGCTTCGTAACGCTCTTTGGCTTTCGTTTCCGCTTCGAGCGCATTCTTAAGGCGCGCCTGCGCAAAAGAGATAGCCCGAAAGGAAGAGTACACTTCCTGGCGGACTCTCTCACTCCCTTCGCGCATCAGGAATTCATCCCGGTCCAAAGTGGCGGTGCTTTGGTGGAAGCTCCCTTCGGCGCTATCATTGCCGAGAGGAAAACTCACCGATAGGCCTGCGAACACCGACGAGTTGTTAGAGTTATTCGCAGAATAACCAGGAGCCCCACCCTTGGTCCCGGATACAGTAAGATTCAAATCCGGGAGCAAATTATTTTTTAGGTTTGAATTTTTTATCTTAGAGGCATTCAAACTCGCTTTGAGTGCGAAGAGATCTTTTCGAGTTTCCATTGCCGACTCGATGGCTTTTTCATCGGAGGCTGTCGGCACCTCACGCGGCTTCACTGGTATTGTCTTGATGGACGGAATTCCTTTTCTCAAATGTACAGAGTAGTTCGTACCGTAAACGAACGATAGGAGGCTTTCGCCTGCCTGTAATCGGTCGTTTGTCGCTTTCAATAGTCCGGAACGCCTTTCGATGAGGCCCTGTTCTGCAATAGTGACAGATAACTTAGAGGATAATCCTCGCTTCAAAAGCTCGCTGTTTCGGTTGAGTAACTTCTCGGCTGCTTCGACCCTTTCTCTCATGATCGATTCCACGCCTTCCGCTTCCATTAGGATCCAGTAAGCGTTTTCTATTTTGGCGATCGTGATTTCGAGGCTACGTTCTTTGCGAGCACTAGCGGCTTGTGCCGATTCTTATGCCACATCAAGCGGCGCGGATGCGTTGCTTCCAAATCCCCGAAGTAGAGGCTGGGTCAGGGTCGCTGTCCAACCATTCCAGTAAGGAAGCCCGCTCGTATTGTAAGTGGGAA
>JAHFAF010000382.1 GCA_023250715.1 Pseudobdellovibrionaceae bacterium
GATCGATTTCAATCACCTGGTCGAAATATTTTTCAGGATTCTTCTCCACTTCCGGATCAGCGGCGAGAAGAACGGCATTCTTTTTCGCTATCTCCGCCAGATCCGCTCGATTCGTTGCCTTCAGATAGTCCGCCATCGCATCGTCGAACGGAAACACGGAGGTCGTTGCACCCAGCTCCGCGCCCATGTTCGTAATAGTACCCTTCCCCGTGCAGCTGATACTGCGAGCGCCCGGCCCGAAATATTCGATGATTCGGTTCGTCCCCCCCTTTACCGTCAACACCTTACAGAGATAACAAATGACGTCCTTCGGAGCGGTCCATCCCTTCATCTCACCGGTGAGTTTTACGCCAACAAGCTTGGGGTACTTCACTTCCCAAGCAAGGCCTGCCATCACATCCACGGCATCCGCGCCTCCAACACCAATCGCGAGCATTCCCAATCCCCCCGCGTTCGGGGTGTGGGAGTCGGTCCCGATCATCAGACAACCGGGAAAGGCATAATTCTCCAAAATTACCTGGTGAATGATTCCGGCCCCGGGTTTCCAAAAGCCGATGCCGGCCTTAGCCGAAGCGGTCGCTAGAAAATCGTAAACCTCGCGATTTTCATCCAACGCCGTGCGCATGTCTTTTTCGGCCCCTTCGAAGGCGCGAATGAGATGGTCGCAATGGACAGTCGTGGGGACAGCCGTACGTTTTCGCCCACTGCTCAAATACTGTAAGAGAGCCATTTGGGCCGTTGCGTCCTGCATCGCCACCCGGTCGGGCCTCAAGGCGAGGATGCTCTCCCCGGCCGTGAGCTCTTGTTTTTCAAGATTATCGAGATGTCCGAAGAGAATTTTTTCGGTCAGCGTGTAGGGGCGGTTCACTCTGCCCTTCATGGTCTTTAGACGGACCTGGAGGGTCTCATAAACTTTTTCTGCCATTTCCCGAGTGCTTTCGATATTGGACATAGTAAGAAATTACCTTACGAAACCCCGACAAGGCCAGCGCAAAGGTGCAAGAAAATCCCTACCGCCCAGAAGGCAGCTCCTCCACTTGCACCAGGCGGGCCCGCCCCTTGAGTTGCTTCGCCACTGCGAATAATCGGTCGTGGAGAAGGGAAAGCTCCTCAGGCGTTACGGCCTCGCTCGCCACAATTCGCCCCATTGTGGAGCGCAACTCGTCGATAGAAATTTCCTGGACGAGGGCGAGCTTTGAATATGACTCGATGGTGGATATTATCCCTTCCATTCGACTTACGTTGGATCCTTCGGGTACATTTTTTAAAGCTCTCGCCAAGTGCTCCAAACTCGCGGTCCAATCCGGAGACCCCATTGGAACCTCTAGGGCCAATTCCACATTGACGGTCACCACATTCATCCAGTTATTAAACTCGTGCCGAGCGTTTCCCTTTTTCAAAAGGACATCGAGCTCTGGCGCCAGATGGTTTCCCGCATTGGAATCCAAACTAAAACGATGCACTTTAGCGTCAGCGGTCGCGAAACCCGCTTTCTTTAGCAAGGCAGCTGCTGCCTCAGCGCTATTCTTAAACTCGCTATTCTTTTGCATGATGTCCGAAAGACCGGAAGTTTCATTGATTTCTGTAATGACGGCCACACCGCCGACGGTTTCAATTTTTGCCTCGCCCAAGGCAACAATTCGAACCGATAAGTCTCCCAATTTTAAGACGCCGTCAGAGCCTACCTTCGCGCGAAAGTTTCGCACGCGCCCCGACACGGTCGTGGAAGGGTAGTTGATTTCGATTTCCGCGGTCTCCGGATTAACCTCCACCTGTAGGTCCGGCTTCCCGCCCCGCCCAAGAGCCTGGGTACGAAGATGATCCTTTAGGGCGACGGCATGAGTATGGGGACCATAACTGGTTAGAGTAAGAAAGTGTTCCCCACCTATTTCCGTCACCACGTACGATACGAGTCGCGGAGGGCTTCCTTCCCGCAGGGGAGAAAAGTAGCCCTGAATCGAGCGGGCCAAACTGCCGGGGACCGTTCGGCAGGGATGTCCTTGAGGAACGGTGGCAAACAGCAGCCCGCAAGATAGAAGGAATATACTTATCATTCGTAGGGACATCCTTCTAATATACCCTAGATGACTTTCTCTTTTGCGGTGACTTCTGAGCCCATTGACCGGTAAAATTCCTTCCAAAATTTTATGAGTTGCCTCTTAAGAACCACCATCTTCAGAAAACAAATCGTCGCGGTCTCCGGCCTGATGATTTCGGGCTTCGTCCTTATCCATATGGCTGGCAATTGCCTCATGTTCCTGGGCCCGCAGGTCTATAACTTCTACGGACACCAGATCACGAGCGGGCCTATCTATTACCCCATTGAGATTGTCTTACTCTTGGCGTTCTTGACCCACATTGGTACGGCGATTCTCATCACTCGCGACAATCGCAAAGCCAATGTGAGCACTCCTGGAGCGATGCGCACGGGTGGCGAAAAGAAAGCACGCTTTGGATCGCAAAGCATGATTTACACAGGCCTTCTGATCCTGGTCTTTTTGATCCTTCACTTGATTACCTTCCGCTTCGGGACCTACTACGAAGCGACTTACAACGGGGTCATCGTTCGCGATCTCTATCGACTGATGATCGAGAAGTTCAATGAACCGCTTTACACGGGATGGTACCTCTTCTCAATGGTGCTTCTGGGGATCCATTTGAGCCATGGCTTCTCGGCCCTCTTTCAAACCTTCGGCTTTGCAAGCGTTAAGAACTGCACCGTTAAGAAAATCGGTTGGATCTTTGCCCTCCTTGTCGCAGGAGGCTTCTCGGCCCAACCGATTTACGCCATCTGGGTGGCAGGGAGATAGCGAAAAAGTGAAACTCGATTCGAAAATTCCCAAGGGTCCGATTGAGAAAAAGTGGACGGAGCGCAAGTTCGAGAACAAGCTCGTGGCCCCTGCGAATCGTCGCAAGCACTCTGTTATCGTTGTGGGAACGGGCCTCGCCGGTGCCTCTTGCGCCGCCTCGATGGCCGAGCAGGGCTATCACGTCAAGGTTTTCACCTTTCACGAAAGCCCTCGCCGGGCCCATTCCATCGCCGCCCAAGGGGGAATCAATGCGGCCAAGAATTATCAAAACGACGGCGATTCCGTCTTTCGCCTTTTCTATGACACTGTAAAAGGCGGCGATTTTCGGGCCCGCGAAGCCAATGTTTATCGCCTTGCCGAAGTGTCGGCGAACATCATTGATCAATGTGTCGCTCAGGGCGTGCCGTTTGCGCGCGAATATGGCGGTACATTAACAAATCGATCCTTTGGAGGAGCTCAAGTCTCGCGAACCTTTTATGCCCGGGGGCAGACGGGGCAACAGCTTTTGCTCGGAGCTTATAGCTCACTCATCCGTCAGGTGGGGATGAAGGCGCTGGAGCTTTTCACCCGGCATGAGATGCTGGACTTGGTCGTAGTCGACGGAAAAGCGCGCGGGATTATCACGCGCGATTTGAAGACTGGCGAAATTAAATCCCACGTGGCTGATGCGGTGGTCTTGGCAACCGGCGGTTATGGCAATGTCTTTTACCTTTCGACCAACGCGAAACTTTCAAACGTGACTGCGTGTTGGCGCGCGTACAAGCGGGGAGCCTACATGGCAAATCCCTGCTACACGCAAATTCATCCCACCTGCATCCCGGTCTCTGGCGACCACCAGTCGAAGTTGACGTTGATGTCGGAGTCTTTGCGAAATGACGGCCGCGTGTGGGTGCCAAAGAAAAAAGGCGATACCCGCTCTCCCGATCAAATCCCGGAGGAGGAACGCGATTATTATTTGGAGAGAATTTACCCGAGCTTCGGAAACCTGGTCCCCAGAGACGTCGCCTCCCGCGCGGCGAAGCGCATGTGTGACGATGGGCTCGGAGTGGGCCCCTCCAAACAGTCGGTCTATCTGGATTTTCGAGACGCAATCAAGCGCTTGGGAGAGGATAAAGTCCGCGAAAAGTACGGAAACCTTTTCCAAATGTACGACAAAATCACCGATGAGAACCCCTACAAGGTTCCCATGCGTATTTATCCTGCCGTCCACTATGTCATGGGCGGTCTTTGGGTCGATTATAATTTAATGAGCAATGTGCCGGGCCTCTTTGTGCTAGGGGAGGCAAACTTCTCCGATCACGGCGCCAACCGCCTCGGGGCCTCTGCACTCATGCAGGGGTTAGCGGACGGTTACTTTGTGGCGCCTTACAGCCTTGGAAACTATCTAGCCTCTGAGAAATTTCCGAAACTCACGGGCAGTGAAGCGGCTTTTACCAATACTCTCAACGATGCGCAGTCTCTCATTAACAGGCTAGTGAGCAACAAGGGAAAAAAATCGGCGGATGAATTCCACCGAGAGCTCGGAAAAATCCTATG
>JAHFAF010000383.1 GCA_023250715.1 Pseudobdellovibrionaceae bacterium
GTTGGCATGATTCACACATCCCCGAAGTACCCAAAATTTTGTCGCTTCCCTTCTCTATCCGTTGATGCCTCGTCTCCCACGATGGCTATTCGAAGGGCTTCCATTCTCGCTCTCGTCACTTCCACCTTTATTGCATCATCATTTCTTCCAACGTTACTGATGGTGAAGACCGCCAAGATCCCGACAAGGATGATGACGAACAAAGTTTCTATCATCGTAAAACCGCGATCTGCTCCATGCCGCCTAATAGAGCTGGTCGAGGTCATCCGCCCCTCCCGAATCATCCGTCGTATTGGGGCCGAAACTTCGGATCCGGCGAGGGCTCGTCGTAAAAGAAAAATTTGTACCCCAACCGTCCTGTGCGATGTTCTCACCGGAAAAGGTGTAGTTCCAATACGGCCCGCACCAGCCACTTAGCTTTCCCGTGGCGGAACTAAGCGAACAAGTAGGGCTCGTTTGAAAAACAAGTGAGGACAAGGTAACCGGCAGGGCTGCCATGTCGTCTTCGAAGTGGCGAGGGATTTGCCCCTGAGGATCATAAACAGAAGTGCTAATGGCGTAGGCGATTTTCTTCATCTTCGAGACAGTGAAGTTAAGCGCCTGCTCGTCCTTCTGAGACTTTACGTTGATGGCGACCATCCCTCCGACCAAGCCCAACCCCAATATGGCCAGAATGATGAAAATAATGGCCATGCCGCGACTTTCCGTAGCCGAATTTTTACGCGCCGGACAAGAGCCCATTTTCTTCCGCCAAGAATTGGCTTATTTTAGCATTTTTGAGGGGATATATGGCACATGCGCCTGGTTTTCTGAAGGTGGTTCAACAAGCCAAGAGCCGGATCAAGGAATGCACGGTCGAGGATGTGAAAAAGCGACTCGAAGCCCAAGAAAAATTCCACTTTATCGACGTAAGAGAGGATGATGAATGGCGTGCCGGTCGAGCCAAGGGTTCGACGCATATAGGTAAGGGAGTGATTGAACGCGATATTGAGTCTCACATCCCCGAAAAGTCGACACCGATCGTTCTTTATTGCGGAGGAGGATTTCGCTCCGCGTTGGCGGCTGATGCTTTACGTCAGATGGGTTACACAAATGTGATCTCCATGGATGGGGGGATTAAAGCCTGGCGGGAAAAGGGCTATCCGGAGGAGACTACTTAACAGCAAGATCGAGGATTTTCGGATCAAAGCGACCTTCCATCCCCGCCATTATTCCTACGGCCTTGCTCGGCGGATTAGCCGCGCCCCACGGTCGATCGGAGATGAGCGCGTCGTACACTTCGGCAATGCTGACGATACGAGCAAGTAGAGAAATCTCCTCCCCTTTAAGCCCGCGAGGGTAGCCGGAACCGTTAATCCACTCGTGGTGCTGGCCTGTTGCGTGAATGACGGTAGGCGGAGCAAAAAGCATTTTCAAAATTTCTTCGCCGTGCAATGGATGCCGCTCAATAATCTTTCTCTCTTCTGGAGTGAGAGGAGCGGGCTTATAGAGCACTTCTTTCGCAATCTTGATGATTCCAATATTGGAAACCATTCCCGCCAAGGCAAGTTCCGAAAGTTGATCTTCAGGCAGCCGCATCTTGAGGCCGATAGCCACGGAATAGAGGGAAACATTCACGCTATGATTGGCGAAATAAAGTGTCGGCTCCTGAGCCCGACGCAAGAGTTTTACCGCAAGCTCACGGCTCTTCGCGATCGAGATCGGAACCTTCGTCGTCATCTCTTTGATGTTCGCAAAAGTGGATTCCTTGATCTCGCCGTAGGTCTCCATTACTTTCCAATAGGAATAAAGAAGGTGACGCAATCCCATCCCCGCTGTCTCGGAGCCGCCATTGATCCCGATTTCATCGAGACCGGCCTTTAGGGAATCGACATAGGTCAGCAGATCCGCTTTAGCGACGTAAACCGCATCGACTTTGTACTGATCGAGCTGGCCTGCCCTATCGCGAGTAAGAATATCGCCCGCGTTCCGGAATAGAACGAATTTGTTGTTCACTTTGAGATATACGGGATAGAAAAGCGGCACATCCGTTGGAACGCTTTCCAACGGAACCGTAATGAGGCCCTCAGGCTGGGCGATGACAGCCGAGCCTGGCGCGACTGGGGCGGGATTTCCCATTTAGCTATTGTATCATGATTCGAGCTTCAGGCCTTCTTCGCTTAACTTTCGATAGGTTAGCTCAATGGGGGAGTTCTCCAGACGTGCTTTTTCGTCCTGTAAGAGCGGAGCATTATTTTTCACTTCGCAGAGCCAATCCCGGGCGAAATCCCCCCGACGAATCTCCGAGAAAATCCTTTCCATTTCCGCCTTCAGCTCCGGCGTCACCAACCGCTTACCGCGCGTCATTCCACCAAAGAATGCGGTAGGACTAATCTTATCGGCCATCCCTCGAGGGCCGTGAGTCAACCAAAGATCAAGGATGAGCTTCGCCTCGTAACAGCATTCGAAAAATGCCATCTCTGGAGATAATCCATTCTTCACCAAGGTCTCATACGCCGCTTCCATCAGCTGGGGAATTCCGCCGCACAGAACCACTTGCTCTCCAAAAAGATCACACTCGGTTTCCTCTTGAAAGCTCGTCTCCAACAAAATGGAATGGGCGACTCCAATCCCTTTCGCGTACGCCAGGACTAACTCTTTGGTTTTTTCCGTCGCATTTTTTCCAATGGCAAAGACTCCAGGCAGCCCAGACCCAGCTTCGAACTTCCGTCGAAGAATAGCCCCCGCCCCTTTTGGCCCGACCAAGAAGTGGGCGCAAGGCGCCAGCGGCTCGAGCTGGCCGTAGTGATACGCAAAACCATGCGCAAACCCCGCAGCCTTGAATCCCAAAAGGTGTGGCTTTACTTCTTGGTAGACGGTTCCGATGACTGGATCGGAGAGAAGGAACATAACTATGTCCGCCTGCCTCGCAGCCTCGGCATAGGAGAGTGGGGAGAACCCCTCTTTTGAGGCTTGGTCGAGGCTCTTTCCGGGACGGCCGCCGACGAGCACTTCCAGTCCCGAATCGCGCAAATTGAGGGCATGTGCACGACCCTGATTTCCATAGCCTAGGATCGCAATCCTGCGACCCTTCAAAGGTTCCAACGATATCTTTTGGAGATCCATCCGCGCTGGGTATACTGAGCGGCATGCCGGAATTCAAGTTAGTGAGCGAATTTCAGCCCCGCGGAGACCAGCCCGCGGCCATTGAAAAGCTCGTGAAGGAGATCCAAAGCGGGCGTCGGGACACGGTCCTTTTGGGGGTTACCGGCAGCGGCAAGACCTTCACGATGGCGCATACGATAGCCCAGCTCAATCGTCCTACATTAGTATTGGCCCCCAATAAGACCTTGGCGGCCCAGCTCTATGGGGAATTCAAGGAACTTTTTCCTCAAAATGCGGTCGAGTACTTCGTCAGCTACTACGATTATTACCAGCCCGAGGCCTATATCCCTTCGAGCGATACCTTTATAGAAAAAGATTCAGCCATTAACGATCAGATAGACCAGCTACGCCATTCGGCAACGAGAAGCCTTCTCTCCCGGCGAGATGTTTTAATTGTCGCGAGTGTTTCGTGCATCTACGGCTTGGGCTCTCCGGAAATGTACCGGGAGATGCTAATCGAAATTAAGGAAGGGATGGAGCAAAGACGCGATAATTTCCTCATGCACCTCGTGGAGATTCAATACGAGAGAAATGACTATGACTTTCATCGCGGCACCTTCCGTGTGCGAGGGGACGTCATCGAAATCTTCCCCGCATTCGAAGAAAGTCATGCCTATCGCGTGCAGTTCTGGGGCGATGAGATCGAAAAGATTTTCAAGATCGATCCGATTACTGGAAATGTCATCGAGAACGTGAAGGAACTCACTATCTATCCTGGTAGCCATTACGTGACCCCGCAAGATCAGCTGAAAAAATCCATCAAGTCCATCCAGCTGGAGCTCGAAATTCGCCTTCAGGAATTAAAGGGCTTGAACAAGCTCGTCGAAGCTCAGCGTCTGGAAAGCCGCACCTATTACGATATAGAAATGTTGGAGGAGATGGGCTACTGCAACGGAATTGAGAACTATAGCCGCCATCTCACAGGCCGGCCTTCTGGAGCCCCCCCGCCCACCCTTTTAGAATATTTCCCATCCGACTTTTTGCTTTTTGTCGACGAAAGCCATGTGACCATTCCCCAAGTGGGCGGAATGTACCGAGGTGATCGCGCGCGAAAGACGACGCTCGTAGAATTCGGCTTTCGGCTTCCCTCGGCACTAGATAACCGCCCCTTAAACTTTTCCGAATTCGAGGGAATTGTTTCCCAAGCCGTGTATGTTTCGGCGACACCCGGAAAGTATGAGATGGAGAAAGCACGCGGCCA